>JAAWGY010000038.1 GCA_022795575.1 Angelakisella sp.
CTGACAAGGTGCCTCCGGCGGATCTGATTCCCTGCGGGGGGATTCCCTCCCTTCGGTCGGGTGGGGCCTCCGGCGGATTTTGATTCCCTGCGGGGGGAGAGGGACGGGTAGGCTTGCTGGTTTGTGGCTATGCTTGTTTGTTGGGACAGGCACATTTTGAGACCACCTGCCCAAAAGCCTTACCCACAGCAGCCAGAATCCCTTGAGCCACCCATCCCCCAACAAACCAAACCAAAAAAGGAAAAGGGCCAGCCCATTCAGAGGCCGGCCCTAATCTATGCCGCTTCTAACCTTACTTGTCAGCTCGTTTGCAGTTGGAACCGCCCCGGGTCAAAGGAACCCGCCGCCGGGATGTCCGACCTTCCGTCACAGATCAGCTGGGAAACCAGCAGCCCGGAGGCCGGGGCCAGACAGATGCCGTCCCCCTCGTGGCCGGCGGCCAGGAAGAGCCCCGGGGCCTCCTTGACGTAGCCGATGAGGGGCTTGGAATCGGGGGGATAGGGCCGTACCCCGCCCATGGTGCGGATGATCCGCATCCCCCGCAGGCCCGGCATCAGCCGCAACGCGTTGGCCAGTACCTCCTGTAGCCCCTCGTAGCTGTTGCCGGTGTCGTACCCCACAAACTCCCGGGTGGCGCCAAAGAGGATGTTACCCTTTTGGGACTGGGTAAGGGAGATGCCCACCCCCAGCTTGGCCATCCGGGAGGTGTCGTTTGCCAGGGAGGCGGGGTTGTGCTTGGCCACGATGTACCGGGCGTTGAGGACGCAGTGGCGGACAAAGGGGGCCACCGCCTCGGTGATGTACACCTGCCCCCGCCGGGGCTTGATGGGCAGCTCCAGCCCTGCCATCCGGCCGATGACGGGGACCCAGGCCCCGGCGGCGTTTACCACCGTGTCGGCGTATAGCCGCTCCCCGGGGACCTCCACCCCCACCACCCGGTCCCCCTCCCGGATGAGACCGGTGACAGGGGTGTAGGGGCGGATTTCCGCCCCCAGCCGGGCGGCGGCGTCGGTGTAGGCCAGGTTCATTTTGAAGGGGTTTACCTCCCCGTCCACCGGGCAGTAGGTGGAGCCGGTGATGATGCCGTCGTTCACCCCCGGCTGGCGCCCTTTGGCCTCGGCAGGGGAGAGGAGCTCCACCGGCAGGCCCAGCTCCCGCTGCTTTTGGGTGATGCCCTCCATGATCCGCAGCTCCTCCTGGCTCTCGATGAGGATCATAGCCCCCTTTTGGTGGTACTCGATGTCCACCCCTAACTCCCGGGAAAGCCCCTTGTAGAGCTCCACGCTGTACAGCGCCAGGGTCAGGTGCTCGTTGGGGGCCTTGGACTGGGGGATGACCATCTGGTCGCAGGAGCCGCTGGCCCCGGCGCTGAAGTAGTCCCGCTCCAGCTGGATTACCCTTTTGCCGCGCTTGGCAAGGTAGTAGGCGGAGGCGCTGCCGATGACCCCGCCGCCGATGATGATGACGTCAGCTCTCTTCATGGCCATCCTCCTTTTGCTCCGTTGGGGCGTCCGCCGCCAGCTCCCCGATGCCTACGGTGCGCACCGGGAAGCGGTAGGGGCTGTGCTTCTGGCAGGCCAGGGAGGGGTCCGCCTTGCCCTCCCGGAGCATCCGCTCGATGTTCCGGCGGCAGGTCATCCCCTGGCAGACGCCCATCCCCGCCCCGGTGCGCACCTTGACGGCGGTAAGGGTTTTGGCCCCCTGGGCGATGGCCTCCTCGATTTCGGCCAGCGTGACCTCCTCGCAGCGGCAGATGTAGATGTTCTCCTTGTTCTCGATCATTTCGCCGCACCCCCTCTCTCGATGGTCCGCACCGCCATACAGTGGGCCTTGGGGACCTCCACCGTTACCACGGCGGTGTGGTCGTAGACGGTGGGGGTGAGAACTCGTTTTACCACCCCGTGGGTGAGATAGGCCCCATCCCGCCCGGCGCAGGGCAGGGTGTCCCCCACGGCGGGGAGGGGCAGGTACTCGTAGGGGAAGCTCACCAGGGAGGTGGACTCGGTGTAGTTTTTGTGCACCACAAAGATGGCAAGCCCCGGGCACTTGGGGATGCAGAGGCCGCAGCCGGTGCACACCTCCCCCCGGAGGGACGGCAGCGCGGTAATCACCGGTGCCACCGTGATGGCCCCCTGGGGGCAGGCCCGGCAGCAGGGGTTGCAGGGGATCTCCTGGGCGCACTCGATGACAGCCACCGGTCCCTCCTCCATCCGCTGGGGATCCGGCACCCCCGGCAGGGCGTTTAGCAGCTCCGGCGTCAGCAGGCCGGCGCAGATTGCTTCGTTCATATCGCTGCCTCCTTCCCAAACTGGGCCAGAATGGCCTCCTTGGCGGTAAACCGCTTGGCACCGAAGGTCCCGGCCCGGAGCGCGGCAAGGCTTTCCCGCACCGCTGCCTTTTTGGCCGGGGCGTCTGCCGTGCCAAGGCCCAAGCTCTCGGCGGCGGCGATGCCGGCCAGCCGGCCCTCCTCGATGGCGGTGCTGGCCTCCTCCACCCCGGCGATGTCCCCGGCCACGTAGTAGCGGGGGTTGGTGGTGCGCATATCCGGGTTGTGGACCGGCACGGTGCCGCCCAACACCGGGCTTTCGGTAAGGGCGCACCCCGCCAGGGCGGCCAGCTCCACCATGGGGGTGAGGCCCACTGCCATACAAAGGGTGTCCGCCTCCACCGTCTTCAGGGAGCCCTCCACCTTTTGGAAGCGCTCATCCAGGGCGGCAAGCTCCACCTGCTCCACCCGGTCCTGGCCCAGGGCGCGGTGGACGGTGTGGGAGAGGTAGACCGGCACCCCGGCCCGCCGGAGCTTGGCGGCGTGGACGGCGTAGCCCCCGATGGCGGGGCCGGCCTCCACCAGGGCGGCGATTTGGGCGCCCGCCTGCATCAGCTGGTAGCAGATGATAAGCCCCACGTTGCCGGAGCCCACCATCACCACCCGTTGCCCCGGTAGCACCCGGTGCTCGTTGATAAAGGTTTGGGCCGCTCCGGCGGTCATCACCCCGGGGAGGGTGGAGCCCTCAAAGGCAAGGCAGTTTTCGGTGGCGCCGGCGGCTAACACCACCCGGTCCGCCAGGATGCTTTTTGCCCCCTGGCTGCTGCCATAGACCACCCGTCCGTCGGGGTAGACGCCATAGACCGGCCAGCCCAGCTTCACCTCTGCCCCGCTGGCCTGGGTTTCGGCCAGCAGCTGCCGGCCGATCTCCACCCCCCGGGTGCCGGCCTTGTGGGCCTCGGAGCCAAAGAACTTGTGGATCTGCTTAAAGAGCTGCCCGCCGGGCTTTTGGTTTTCGTCGATGAGCAGCACCCGGGCCCCCGCCCGGCTGGCCTCGATGGCGGCGGAGAGCCCGGCGGGACCGGCGCCAACCACGGCGATCAGCGGCTTTTTTTCAGTCATGGGCGGTTTCCTCCTCTCCCAAGCCGTACTGGGTGCGGACCTCCATACCCTCCCGCACCGGGGTGACGCAGGTGCGGGTATTGGGGACGCCGTCCACGATCATTTTGCAGTCATTGCACCGGCCAATACCGCAGAAGATTCCTCGGGGCTGGCCGGTTTTGGCGGTATGGCGGAAGGTATGCACCCCGGCGGCCAGCAGCGCCGCGGCCACCGGCTCCCCGGTGACGGCGGGGATCTGCTTGCCGTCGAAGTAGATGTAGGTGTCCGGCTGGGGGGCCTCCCCCAAAATCGGATGGTTTTGGATTCGCATAAAGCACCTCCCGGTTTTTTTGGTTGTTTGCTGTAAAAAAGGACAGACTCCGTGCTCCCTGTCAAGGCTCCTGCGCAAAGGCAGCCGTGGGTCAGGGAAATGAGTCTGTCATTTCGTTGTTATCATTATACGGGAGCTTCTGTTGGATTTCTGTATCGGATGCTACCGGCTTGTGCCAAAAAAACGGCGTTGGTTTTGTGCGATGTGCTGAAGGGGGTGCTGTGGATGGGGTTGGGGAGAGGGAGGGCTTTTTAGGCCCGTCTGCTCAAAATGCGCCTGCCGCCTGCCGGAACACGAAGCAGCTTATCCTACAGGTTGTGCCCGCCCGGGGTGGCCCGGGCGGGCACAACCTGTGGGACAGGCGTACCGTTTGACCAAAACCCTCTTCGTCCGGAAAACCACCCAATGCCTACAGCCCACCGCTACCCCACAATATCCACAACAGCCTCTGCCACGCCACAGGCCGTTTTCAAAATGGTCAGCCGGTCAATACATTCCTCGTACTCCAGCGGATTCACCATAAACCCAACCTCCAGCAGCACCGCCGGATTAGCCGTCTGCCGGGTGACATAGTACCGCGCCTGCTCCGGCTCAGTACCCGGCCTTCCAATAAGCCCCGGTAGCCGGTCCATCAGCGCCTGGGCAAAAGGCCGGGACCCATCCTCAAAGTAGTAGCACTCCATCCGCCGCGCCCGGTTCATATCGCCGGTAAGCACCCCGCTGTTGTGGTGGATGGAAAGGAAAATGTCCGGATAGATGGCAGTAGACGCGTCCACCCGGTCAAAAAGGGAAAGCTGGCTGTCATCCCCCCGGGTAAGCCTCACCTGTGCCCCCAGTTGCTCCAGCCGGAACCGCACCGCCTGGGTAACTGCCAGGTTCACCTGGGATTCGGCCGGCCCGGCCCTCCCGGCTACCCCCATAGCCCCAGGATCGCTGCCCCCGTGCCCCGGATCCAGCAGTACCGTCACCCCGCTGAGGGGACGGGCAAAGCTTCCCCCGGCCTGGGGGGCGGGCTTGAGGTAGAGGCAGGTATTGCCGTCCCGGTAGTAGAGGTCGTAGCCCCATAGCTGCCCCGCCGGGTTGAGGGACAGGGTGATCCGGGTCCCCCCGGTGATGGCCTCGGCAGCCGCGCTTTGAACAAAGCTGTTTGCCAGCTGGGAAAGCCCTCCCACCTCGCCGATCCCCAGGCAGTCCAGGGTCAGCGTGTCCCCGCTGCGGCTGGTGAGGACGGCTGGCGTTCCCGGACCAAGGGTGATGACAACGCTGCCGTCCTCCTGGAGAGCGTTGGAGAGGCAGTCCAGCCTGCCGGGCAGCTCCGGCTTGCCCTCCAGCACCCGGACCATGGGGCCCAGGGAGGGGGTGCCGGCCAGGATGTAGCCGCTGCCCCGGAGCTTGTAGGCCATGGTGATGACGCCGCTGCGGCTGGTGCGGACCGCCTTTTCCACCTGGACCACCGCCCCGGGCTTGAGGGTGCCCAGCATCGAGTCGTCGTTATCCGGGTCGGAGAGCACCGAGGAGAGCTGCCCGATGTTTTCCACCACCAGCGGGACGTTTCGCCCCGCCACATAGACCTCCCCCTGGGACTGGTGGCTGCTCTCCGCCCCGTTGTAGCTGAGGCGGTAGGTCACTGAGCCCAGCCGGGTGGTGGAATCCGGGTCGTAATCCCCGGGGTTTAGGGTGAGGGTGCCCCGGTAGGCCACCGGAGCGCCCTTTTCGGCCTGGGCCGACTGGCTTAGGGTGACGCTTTTGCCGTAGAGCTGGGCGGTTACGGTGCCGCCGGCAGGGGCCATACAGGAGAGTGTCAGCTGGGCGTCACTGTCCACCCCGCAGGCAAACCGGGGGAAGACGCTGCCTTCGGTGATATCGCTGATGGCCGCCGCGGGGCCGGGGGTGTAACGGCGCACCGTTACCCGGGCCGTCTCCTCCCCCTGGCGGAGGGTGAAGGTGTTCTCGCCCATCTCCAGCTTGGCCAGCGCCCCCCAGGTGCCCCCCGCGGTGGTCCGGACTACCTCCTCCCCGTCCAGTGTCAGGGGCTGGCCGGGGTCAGAGGTCCCCATCAAAAAGACGGCGGTATCTGTCACCGACACGTCCCCGGCGGGGTAGGTGACGGCCAGGGTGGACGGCAGGGGGAAATCCAGCTCCGGCAGGGGGATGGCGGGGGAGGCAAGGTACCCCGCCAGCGTTTCGGTCCGGACCGGATCGGCGCTGAGGGGGCCGTAGTGCTCCAGCAGGGTGCCGGAGACACCGGGCCCGGTGGCGCTGAGGAGCAGCTGCCAGCAAAGCTCCTCCGGCTCCTCCCCGCCGGGGGCGGCAGGGAGGGGGTTGGCGGTCATCAGCTTGCCGCAGCCCTCCGCCGCGCCGGCCCAAAGGTTCAGCAGCTGGGCGTACCCCTGCTCTCCTGCTGCCGGGGCGGCGGGGGCGGTGAGCCGGGGCACCGCCAGGTCGATGAGCTTTTCCTCCAGCAGCCCCCGGACCAGGTCCGGGCTGATTCCGGTCTGTGGCCGGTTCCCGTCAAAGAGCAGCCCCACCACCATCCCGGGGGCCTCCTTTTGTAGCTCCTGGCGGATCGCCTCCAGCACCCGGCGGGCCTCCTCCTGGTTCAGGCTGTCCAGCCCGGTAAGGAGGATGCCCCCCAGGGAATACTCCCGCCCCAACTCGGCGGTGGAGGCGGCCAGCAGCTCCAGCGTCCCCGCCTCCCGGAGGTCGAAGCTGCCGTTTGCCGCCGCCGCGCCGGTTTTGGCGGCCGCAGAGTTCAGCTGGGCCGGGGCGGCGCTAAGGTCCACCAAAGCGCAGACCTGCACCTGGCGTTGCCCGGCGGTGTCGCAGAGATGCTTCAGGGGGTCAAAGCTGCCCAGCGCCCCCTTGGCCCCGGACAGGGAGGGGTGGGGGTCAAAGTACCGGCTGCCGGAAAAGGCCATCCCCTGGGAGCGGGCCTCAAAAAAGATGGTGTTAAACCGGGCGCCGTCGGCAAACTGGACCATCCGGTCCAGCTCGGACCGGAGCGCCTCCTCCCCCAGGCCGCTTTGGGAGGGGAAGTCCCCGCCCTCCCCGGTGGTCACAGAAAAACCGGTAAGCTCCCCCAAAAAGCCCATGGAGCTTAGCATCTCCCCCCGCTTCTCCGGTTCCTCCCCGGCCAGCCAGAAGACCAGTCCGCAAGCCACGGCGGCTAAAATCAGCAGGGGGAGCAGCAGCTGGGCAAGGTGGTTCCGGTATCGTTTCATGGCAATGATCCTCTCTCTTTACAGGCTGTGCCCGGCGACGCAGGCCGGGGGCCGGCGGCAGGGGCTCTGCCACCGGCTGCGGATGTCCTGCCGGACCGGGCAGCGGCACGCTTTTGGCTACAGGGTAAAATCGGAATGATGGTAGGCGGGCAGCTGGGGCTGCCGGGAGGGCACCCGCAGCAGGGGGTCGTACTGGAAGCGGCGGCAGGCGTAGTAGGGGGCCACCACCCCCTGCTGGATGCAAAGGATCATCCGCCCGTCGGTGCTCTCCCGGGCGTGGCGGCAGTAGCGGCAGGCGGGCTCGATAAAGCTGCCAAAGAGGGGCCTTTTTCCAAACATTATGTAAAATCCCTCCGGTATATGATTTGGGGATGTTTTCCCACTGCTATTATAGCACAAGACAGGCGTCTGCTCCAGTGCCCAAGGGTGTGTGGCAAAAAATAGTTGTTTTTTGAATACGGCTGCCGATTATCTATTTTAGCGGGCCGGCGTCCTGCCCCGGCCCGGGATTCTTTGAAAGCAGAGCAGAAACGAAAGGAACACTGTATGAAGAAAACCTGTAATTCGGTGGCTGTGGCCTGACCGGGAGGTCGTCACAGCGTATGGCCTCCCGTAGGATCGAATCCAATTCATCCCATCAGGAGGAACCACCCAACATGAAGCGAGAAACCAAAAAGCGATCCTTTGAAAAAGGCTACTACAAGCACAACCCCTGCCACGATGTCTTTACCTGCAAGGTGTGCGGCTGGCCGGTGGGCCCCCAGGGGGCCGGCAGCGACCACCGCAACCACTGCCCCAACTGCCTTTCCAGCCTCCACCTGGATGTAGAGCCAGGCGACCGTGCCGCCGATTGCGGCGGCATCATGGAGCCGGTGGCGGTTTGGGTGCGGAAAAGCGGGGAGTGGGC
This sequence comes from Angelakisella sp., assembly GCA_022795575.1. Classification (GTDB taxonomy): domain Bacteria; phylum Bacillota; class Clostridia; order Oscillospirales; family Ruminococcaceae; genus Angelakisella. Next base: position 7,827 of record JAAWGY010000038.1, read on the forward strand.
CATCGTCCACCGGTGCCGCCGGTGCGGGGCCCTCAGCTCCAACCGGGTGGCCGCCGACGACAGCCCCCTGCGGCTGATGGCCATCGCCCTGCGCCCGCTGACCAATCCTCCCTTCCCGGTGGAGCGGCTGGAGGAGCTGCAAAAGGCCCTGAGCGAGCAATAGCCCAAGGAAAAACCCATCCGCCCCCGGCACTGTACAGCGCCGGGGGCGGATGCTTGTTTACCCGGTCCCATGATCCAATCAGGACGGACCCCCGAGGGACGGGGGCCCTGCGGGTTTTTGGACTGGAATTAGTGGATAAAGATGCTGGCGATGCAGATCAGGACGGAGCCGAAGATGGGGACCAGGATGGAGCCCATGGTCCAGGTCTTAAGGCTGGTCTTGATGTCCATGTTGCTGAAGTTGGTGACAACGTGGAAGTAGCTGTCGTTCAGGAAGGAGGGGCACATGGCGGTGAGGCAGACGCCCAGGCCCGCCAGGTAGGGGTTGATGCCCAGGGTGGCGATCATGGGGGCGATGATGGCGGAGCCGGTGATCATGGCGGTGGTGCCGGAGCCCTGGGGGAAGCGCATGATGGTACCGATGAGCAGGGGAACCAGGATGCCGGGGATGCCGATGGCCACGATGCCGTCAGCCATCATCTGGGCAGCGCCGGATGCCTTGACCACAGCGCCCAGGGCGCCGCCGGCGGCGGTGATCATGACGATGGGGCCGGCGTCCTTTAGGGCGTCGTTCATCATGTTTACAACGGCTTTGTTATCCAGCTCCTTGGCCAGCACAAAGGCGCCCAGGCAGAGGGAGATGAACAGCGCGATGTGGGGGTTGCCCAGGAAGGTAACGACCTGGCCGATGACCTCGCCCTTCAGGGCGGTCTGGCTGATGAGGGTGTTGCAGAGAATCAGGATGACAGGCAGCAGCAGGATGGTGAAGGAGATGCCGGCGCCGGGCAGCTTCTCGGTGGAGAGCAGGGCCTCAAAGTCGGCGTTTTCCAGCTCCTTGCCGGCCTTCAGCTTGGCATCGATGGTATCCAGCACCTTCAGCTGGGCGTCGGTGTACTGGCTGCGGTCGATCTCGTAGGGGATAATAAGGTCAGGGTACTTGTTGCCGAAATACCGGAACAGGTAGATGGAGAAGATGAAGAGGGGAACCGAAAGGATCAGGCCGAAGATGATGAAGAGGCCCAGATCCACGGCGATGCCCTCCTGCTGGAAGGTGCTGACCACGGCCAGAGGGCCGGGGGTGGGGGGAACCATAAAGTGGGTGATGTACAGCCCCATGCCCAGGATGCCGCCCAGGCCCACCATGGACTTTTTGGTCAGGCGGGAGAACTCCTTGGCCAGGGAGGACAGGATGACGAAGCCGGAATCGCAGAACACCGGGATGGAGACCACAAAGCCGGTGAGGCCCAGCACCACGTCGGCCCGCTTGACGCCCACCATCTTCAGGATGGTAAGGGCCATCCGCTTGGCGGCGCCGCTCTTCTCCAGGAAGATGCCCATAATGCAGCCGAAGCCGATGACGATACCGATGCTGGCCATGGTGCCGCCGAAGCCGGAGGTCATGGTGCCGATGGCGGAGGAGAACTCGATGTTGGGGGACAGGATGGCGATAAGCACCGCCGAGATAATCAGGGAGGGGAAGGCGTGCATTCTGGTAAAGATGATCAGGCCCATCATCACGACGACGCCGATCAGCATGGCAATTACAGGATTCATCATAAAAGATACTCTCCTTCTCACACATAATACGCTTGGGGTTGGATCATGGGAATTTTCTATGGCTTGGCGGGTCCTGCCGCCAGAGATACCAGGAGGTTTGCCGGGAGGGGGTCAGATTACCGGCCCCAGGCAGTGGATATCGATGGAGGTAAAGTACTGGATGGCCTCGTTTTTGGTCATCTCGCCCCCCAGCACCCGCAGCAGCTTCCGGAAGGCCTCCTCCCCAACCTCCTCGATGGTCTTGTCCCCGGTGATGATGAGGCCGGCGTTGATGTCCATGTCGTTTTTCATCCGCTGGAAGGTGTTGGGGTTGCCGCAGATCTTGATGACCGGCATGGAGGGGAAGCCCTGGGGGGCGCCCCGGCCGGTGGAGAACATCATAAACTGGGCCCCGGTGGCGGCCATGCCGGTAAGGATCTCCGGCTCCCGGCCGGGGGTGTCCTTGATCCACAGGCCCTTGTGGCTTGTCACCAGCTCGGGGTACTCCAGCACCCCCTGGATGGGGCGGGTGCCGGACTTGACGATGGCGCCCAGCGTCTTCTCCTCGATGGAGGATAGGCCGCCGGCGATGTTGCCGGGGGTGGGCTGGCCCTTGCGCATATCGCAGCCCAGGGACTTGGCCCGGGTCTCCATGGCGTTTACGATGTCGTAAATCTTCTGCCCCACCGCCTCGTTTACCGCCCGGCGGGCCAGCAGGTGCTCGCCGCCGATGAACTCGGTGGTCTCGCCGAAGATGACGGTGGCTCCCAGGTCCACAAGCTTATCGGCGATGTAGCCGATGACGCAGTTGGAGGCCATGCCGCTGGTGGTATCCGAGGCGCCGCACTTAATGGCCATCACCGCCTTATCGATGGGGGCGGGCTGGCGCTGTAGGCCGGAGATCTGGATGACCAGCTCCCGGGCGATGTCGATGCCCTTCTGGATGGCGTTGCTGACGCCCCCTAACTCCTGGATGCCAATCATCCGCACCGGCTTGCCGGTGGCCTCGATGGTCTTGTACATTTTTTCAAAGTCGGTGCCCTCGCACCCCAGGCTGACGATGAGCACCGCCCCCAGGTTGGGGCTCTGCCCCAGGGAGGTGAGGGTTTCGGTGACGCGGTCCAGGTCCGGGGGGAGCTGGCAGCAGCCCTGGTGGTGGAAGTAGCCCACCGTCCCCTGTACCTCTGTGACAATGGCCTGGGCCACATCCCCCGCGCAGGTGACGCTGGGGATGACGCCCACCAGGTTCCGGGCACCTACCCGGCCGTCGGGGCGATGATATCCCATAAACTCGTAGCCCATATCATTTACCCTCCTTCTGCCAGTCGCCGCGGCCCCGCATACTGTCCAGGTTGTGGACGTGGACATAGTCGCCGGGCCGGATCTCCTGGGTGGCGATGCCGATCTCCTCGCCGTACTTGGTGATCTGCTCCCCCACGTGGATCTCCGCGATGGCAATCTTGTGGCCATAGGGGACGTCCCCGTGGACGGTGAGCCGGGTGGAATTGCCCCGCTTGTCCCGGACCTCCACCTCGGTGCCGTCGGTGATGCCGTTGGCAAAAATTGTGGCGACGTTGTCCAGGTCGCTCACCTTCAGGGCCAGGTTAAGAGCCATGTTCATCAGCCTCCTTCGATTCCTTTACTGCCAGCACCGCTACCCCGTCGGGGATGACCACCACGCTGGCGTCCTTGCCCTTCATGTCATAGGCGATCTTCAGCGCCTCGTCGGGGGTGGCGGCGGGGATCATGTTGGCCTGCCGCACCTGCTCCGGGGGCAGGTAGGTGGTAACTAAGATAACCGGGTGCTTTTTCAGGATGCGGGCGTAGATTTGGGGGCACCACTGCTCCGGGATGGTCTCCTTGGGTGGGATTTTGGAGAGGTAGGCGTCGATCTCGTCCACGGTGCCCATGGTGATGAGCTTTTCGAAGTGGGTGCCCCCCATGCCATCGGCGCAGGAGCAGCACATAATGATAACCCCGTCCTCCCCGGCGCAGGCCTCGGCGGTGGCCACCGCCTTGGGGGACTGGTAGAGGTTCTGGTCCAGGGGGTAGCCGCCGTTGGAGGTGATGACGATATCCCCGGTGACGCTGGGGCACTGGGAAAGGCTGCGGATAAATTCCACGCCCTTCTCGTGGGATTCCACCAGGTCCCCGCAGAATGCGGCGATAATCTTTTTGTCCCCGTCCAGGGCCACGTTAAAGGTAAACTGGACGTTCACCGCCCGGGCCGCGGCCACCATATCCTCGTGGATGGGGTTCTTTTCCAGCACCCCGGCCACCGAGTAGGGGCTGGCGATGGCCTTGTAGGAGTGGTTCTCGTTTACTGTCACCTCGGAGCAGATGCCGGGGAGGATACTTTTGCGGCCACCGGAGAAGCCGGCGAAGAAGTGGGGCTCGATGAAGCCCTCTGTCACCAGCAGGTCGCATTCCACCGCCAGGCGGTTCACCTCGAAGTCCGCCCCGGAGGGGAGGGTGCAGACATGGACAAAGTCCTCGGGCCGGAAGGCGTCGTTGACGGCGATCCTTTCGTGGTCCACGATGGCGTCGCCGAACATCCGGCGCTGCTCCTCCGGGGTAGTGGCCCTGTGGAGGCCGGTGGCGATCAGGATGGTGATCTCCGCATCGGGGCTGCCGGCCCGCAGCTCGGCCAGCAGGATGGGCAGGGTGATTTTACTGGGCACCGCCCGGGTATGGTCGCTGGTGACAAGGGTGATTTTCTTTTTGCCCTTGGCCAGCTCCCGCAGCCGCGGGGAGCCGATGGGGTGTTCCAGCGCCTCCCGCACCAGCTCCTCCTCGCCTTTTTCGGCCTTGTAGTGGTGCATTTTGGCAGTGACCACTGCCTTTAGGTTTTCCTCCGCCACGTGGAGGTCCAGGGTGCCGGTGTAGTAGGGGATAGGGATTGTCTTCAAAGGTGATTCCTCCAATCTTCGCCAGACGGGGGCGGGCGTGGTGTATGATGTATACACGTCAGCCCCTGATATAAACAGAATAATACAAAAACGCCGAAAAGTCAACAATATTTTGATTTTTTTCGGAGCTTTTCACCACTTGTTAGAAAAATATATGAATAAAATATGAAACTAAGAACATTTGCGGAAGTGAAGGGGCTTTTGGGCTGATGGGCCTAAAATGCGCCTGATGCCCTCCGGGGAACGAAGCGGCCTGTCCCACAGGATGTGCCCGCCCGGGCTACCGGGCCGCAGGTCCAGGGCCGCGCAGGCCCTGGTCGCCCGCCGCAGCGGGCGAAACTCCCCAGGTTGACTATAACAACGGCAGGGCTTGTGTTTTTGGCACAGGCCCTGCCGTTTTGTTGTAGGCCGTCAGGCCGCGGTTTTTATCGGCGGCGTTTGGGTGAGGATGGGGGCTA
>JAAWGY010000039.1 GCA_022795575.1 Angelakisella sp.
TTTCTGGCGAACCAGAAAGTGACCCCCCGCCGGGTAGGCGGTCAAGGAATATACATCTTCAGTTACGCACCAGCCTAAGAAAGGCCACAAAAACCACCAGCCTACCCCCACAACGAAACGGATCAACAGAGCAACAAACAAAGCACCCACGCTCCCCCCGCAGGGAATCAAAATCCGCCGGAGGCACCTTAAAACAGCAGGCCCCCTCCGCAAAAGGATAGATAAGCTGCGAATAAACAGGCTTTTAGGCCGGTGGTCCCAAAATGCGCCCGCCTCCAGCGCCTATGGCGCGCGGCGGGCTGTTTTGGGGAGAAAGCGGCTACCCCTAACCCCGGCCGCGGTTTGTGCTTCCCCGTCAGTCGGCTACCAACCCGCCATAGCCCCCATCCTCACCCAAAAGCCGCCGATAAGAACCGCGGCCTAACGGCCTACAACAAAACGGCAGGGCCTGTGCCAAAAACACAAGCCCTGCCGTTATCATAGCCGTCCTGGGGAGTTTCGCTCCTGCGGGAGCGACCAGGGCCTGCGCGGCCCTGGACCTGCGGCCCGGTGGCCCGGGCGGGCACTACCTGTGGGACAGGCTGTTTCGTCTCCCTCCCACCCCCTCCTTGCCCCAACCCCCAAAATCCGGTATACTAATAACATCAACATGATACCTGCCGAAGGGAGGATTCGCTGTGGAAACAATCTATTGCGTGGAGGACGACGAAAATATCCGGGAGCTGGTGCTCTATGCCCTCTCCAGCAGCGGCTACGCCGGCCAGGGCTTTCCGGAAGGGGAGTCCTTTTTAAGGGCGGTAGAACACTCCCCCCCGGACCTGGCCCTCCTGGACATCATGCTCCCCGGCCAAAGCGGCCTGGATATCCTCCGCTGCCTCCGGGAGGAGCCCGCCACCGCCCGCCTCCCGGTGATTATGCTGACGGCAAAAACCTCCGAGTACGACCGGGTGAAGGGACTGGACAGCGGCGCCGATGACTATATCTCCAAGCCCTTTGGGGTGATGGAGCTGCTCTCCCGGATCCGCGCCGTCCTCCGCCGGGTGGAAAAAGCCCCCGCCGACGGCCTGCTTACCGCCGGCCGCCTTACGGTGGATCCCGCCCGCCGTACCGTCACCGACGGGGACCGCGCCATCGCCCTGACCTTTAAGGAGTTTGAGCTGCTGGCCTGCCTGCTGCGCAACCGGGGGCTGGTGCTTACCCGGGAAAAGCTGATGGAGCTGGTTTGGGGGTTCGACTTTGAGGGGGAGAGCCGCACCGTGGATATGCACATCAAAAGCCTCCGCCAAAAGCTGGGCCCGCTGGGGGAGCTGATCCAGACGGTGCGGGGGGTGGGGTATAAGCTCAGCGAGGCGCAGCCATGAAGCGGCGGATTTTCCGGAGCCTTACCGCCATCGCCGCCTCCGCCGTGGTCTGTACCCTCCTCCTGGCCCTCTGGATCTTCCACGCCTGGGCCGTCCGGGACCTCCGCCAGGCGTTGGCGGTGGACTGCCGGGTGCTGGCGCAGGCGGCGGAGTCCTCCTCCCGCCCCCCAAGGGAGACACTGGCCGCAATGGCCCCCCTGCTGGGGGAGGTCCGGGCTACCCTGATCCGGCAGGACGGCGCCATCGATTACGACTCCGCACAGCCCGCCAACCCGCCGGAGGAGCCCCTCCAATGTCCCGCCGTCCGGGAGGCGCGGAACAGCGGCTGGGGGGAGAGCCGCTGTCCCTCCGGTACCCTGGGCCGGGAGCTCCTCTGCTGCGCCGCCCGCCTCCCCGATGGCGGTGTCCTGCGGGTGTCCCTGCAGCAGCAGGGGATCCTTCCGGCGGTGGCCCCCCTTCTCCCCGCCCTGGGCGTGATTCTCGCCGCCCTGCTCTGTGCCGCCACCGCGGCGGCTTCCCGCATCACCCAAAGCATCCTCCGGCCGGTGGCGGCGGTCTGTGGAGGGCTGGACGGCCCCGCCCCCCAGGAGGTCTACCGGGAGCTGGCCCCCTTTTTGGAGAAGATCCAGGGGCAGCAGCGGATGATCCGGCGGCAGATGGATGAGCTGGCCGACGACCGGGGCACCATCAAGGCCATCACTGACAATATGCGGGAGGGGCTGGTGATGGTGAGCACCCAAAAGAGCATCCTTTCGGTGAACTCCAGCGCCATCCGGCTGCTGGAGGCCCAGCCGGGGAGCTACACCGGCCGGGACATCGGGGAGCTGAGCCGCCTGCCCCAGCTGGAGGAGGCCATCGCCGCCGCGCTGGACGGCCGGGGCTCCAGCCTGACGGTGGGGAGCGGCCGCCGCTTCTGCCGCCTCTTTGCCAACCCCGTTTACCTGGAGGAGCAGCTCAGCGGGGCCATCCTCCTGATTTTGGACGACACCGAGCGGGAGAAGGGGGAAAAGCTGCGCCGGGACTTTTCGGCCAACGTCTCCCACGAGCTGCGCACCCCCCTTACCTCCATCTCCGGCTTTGCCGAGATGATTGAAACCGGGATGGCGGCTGGGGAGGACGCCCGGAAATTCGCGGGGCAGATCACCCGGGAGGCCGCCCGGCTACAGGCGCTGATCGACGACATCATCCGCCTTTCCCGCCTGGACGAGCACGCCCCCACCCCCATGGGCCGGGTCTGCCTTACCGCCATCTGCCGGGAGGTGCTGGAGAGCCTGGAGGTGGTGGCCCGCCGGAGAGGGGTGGCGCTGGCCCTGACCGGGCCGGAGGTTTGGGTGTGGGGCAACGCCGGAATGCTTACCGAGCTGATGACCAACCTTTGCGACAACGCCATCAAGTACAACCGGGAGGGGGGCAGCGTTACGGTGGAGACCGCGGCCCCCGGAGGGGCCACTGCGGCGGTAACGGTGCGGGATACCGGCATCGGCATCCCGGAGGCCTCCTTCCAGCGGGTGTTTGAGCGGTTTTACCGGGTGGATAAGAGCCGCTCCAAGCGGACCGGGGGGACCGGGCTGGGGCTTTCCATCGCCAAGCACCTTGTGGAATGCCACGGGGGCGGCATCTCCCTTTCCAGCAGGCTGGGGGAGGGTTCGGCCTTTACCGTGACCCTTCCGGCGGCGGAATAGCGGGGCCTTGCCCCATCCGCCGCCGCAGGCAAAAACCCGCCCCGTCAAAAAGGCCCCCGGCAAAGCAGCCTGCTTTGCCGGGGGCCTTTTGTTGCAATTTTTTAGAAGGGGGATTTGGGGGTGGGGTTTACCTCAACCTTAACAGGGGTGGTGAGTGTGGCACCTGCGGGAAGGAGCTTTGCCTGCACCACGTAGCGGTACTGGCTGCGGTTGTTGGGCTCCTTGTAAGTACAGGTGGAAAGGGTGAGGATGGTGTCGTTGGCAGTAACATCCACGTCAAAAATAAACTGGCTGCGCTGCTTCATCTCGCTGAGCATATTGGTGTACTTGGCGGTGTCCGGGTTGGGTTCGATGTAGTCAAAGTTGATGTCGGTGTAGTAAACCGCGAAGATCTGCCAGGTGAGCTCTGCCTCCGGGGTGGAAAAGTAGATGTAGGGGTTCTGCTTGCAGTACTCGATGTCCAGATACTTCTTCAGCTGGGAGAAGCGGGCGCCGTCCGGGTTGTCGTCCATGCTGTGGCCGTAGATGACAACGTTTTTGGAAAGGTCCTTGCGGGCCCCCAGGTTGGTGCGGTAGTCGGCGTAGTAGCAGCCGTTAAAATCGCTCTGCTTCATGTTGTTGCGCCGCAGGTAGTAGTCGTTGTCCGGCGCCTGTACCACCACCTCGTCGATGGTGGTGCCAGGGACGTTGAGCCAGCCCACGGTGTCGTCGTTCTTCTGGTAGAAGGCGGTCATCTTGGAGAGCATATCCTTTTGGGTGGTGCCGGCAGAGGTGGCATCCGAGGCGGAGGAGCCGTCGGAGCTGCTGGTGGAATCCGAGCCGGAGGTGGAGCTGCTGCCGGAGCTGCCGCCGATGGGCTGGCTGGAGGTGATGACGCTGCCCCCCTGGTCGCTGGAGGGGGACTCGGAAGGCTCCTTGCCGCCGCAGGCGGCAACGGCAACGGTGATTGCGACTGCCATAACCAGGCAGAGCAGGGTGCGCAGGGTAGAATGATTTTTCATGGAAGAACACCTCTAAAAATAGTTTTGTCGGTTCCGCACAAGTTTCCCTATTACATAAAAAGGTGTAGCCGGGCCCGTTCAGCATCTCCCGGCGCGCCGGATTGGCAGGCCTTTTCCGGACGCTAAAGGCCGCCCGCGGCGGTTGCGCCTGGACGCGCCTGCGGGTGCAGGAACGCAGCAGGGCGGGAAAAGCCCTGTCAAGGCGGCGCGCTGGGAGATTTTGTGTAGGCTCTTACACCTTCAGCGGCGTGATAACCCCTTCGGCGGCGTCCAGCTGTACCGTTTCCCCGGTGCGCAGCAGGCGGGTGCAGTCCCGCACCCCAACCAGGATGGGGACGTTGAGCTGGCCGGCGATGGAATCCAGCAGGTGGTCGCTTTCCGGGTTGCTTTCCTCGGTGACGATGGCGGAGGCGGAAAACACCTGCTTCATCATGGACAGGTCCACGGCGCGGCAGACCAGGATATCGCCAAAGGTAAAGTTGGCCTGTACCTCCGGGGCGGTGCGCCCCACACAGACCGGGCCGGAGGCGGCGAGGCTGTTCAGCCCCTTGCCCCGCAAAAAGGTGCTGCCCACCGTCTGTACCTTTAGCAGGTTGGTGGTGCCGGAGACCCCCAGGGGCAGGCCGGCGGTCAGCACCACCAGGTCCCCGTCCCGCAGAATGTGGCTCTGCTCCAGGGCGGACTGGACGGCGGCGGCAAAGAGGGCGTCGGTATCCCCCTGCTGGGGGCAGAGCACCGGCACCACCCCCCAGCTGAGGGCCAGCTGGCGGTAGGTGACTTCGTCCGGGGTACAGGCGATGATGGGGACGCTGCACCGGTATTTGCTCACCATCCGGGCGGTGCGGCCGGACTTGGAGATGGGGATGATGGCTGCCGCGCCGATATCCAGGGCGGTGGTGCAGGTGGCGTGGCTGATGGCCTCGGTGATGTTGCTGGAGGCGGGGCCGTCCTCCCGTTGCAGGAAGGCGGCGCGGTAGTTGATGTCCTTTTCGGTGCGGGCGGCGATGGTGGCCATGGTGTTCACCGCCTCCAGGGGATACTGGCCGGCGGCGGTTTCTCCCGACAGCATAATGGCGCTGGTGCCGTCATAGATGGCGTTGGCCACGTCGTTGACCTCGGCCCGGGTGGGGCGGGGGTGGCTGCTCATGCTCTCCAGCATCTGGGTCGCGGTGATGACCACCTTGCCGGCCTTGTAGCACTTCTGGATCATCTTCTTTTGCAGCACCGGGATCTCCTGCATATCCACCTCGACCCCAAGGTCGCCCCGGGCCACCATAATCCCGCCGGAGACGGCCAGGATCTCGTCAAGGTTGCGGACGCCCTCGGCGTTTTCGATTTTGGAGATGATCTTGATGTGCCGCCCGCCGTGTTCCCCTAAAAAGGACTTGACCGCCAGCACGTCCTGGGCGCTGCGGACAAAGGAGGCGGCCACAAAGTCGAAGCCCTCCTGGATGCCAAAGAGCAGGTCGGCCCGGTCCACCTCGCTGAGGTAGGGCATCGAAAGGGAGACGCCGGGGACGTTGATCCCCTTGTGGTTGGAGATTTTGCCCCCGTTGACCACGGTACAGGCGATGTCGGTATCGGTGACAGTCTCCACCCGGAGCTCCACCAGGCCGTCGTCAATCAGGATACGGCTGCCGGGGGCAACATCCCTGGGGAGGCCGTCATAGGTGATGGACGCCATGCTCTGGTCCCCCATCACCTCCCGGGTGGTTAGGGTAAAGGAAGCGCCGGCCTCCAACAGGACGCTGCCGGCTTCAAAATCCCGCAGGCGGATCTCCGGGCCCTTGGTGTCCAGAAGGGTGGCGATGGGGAGCCGCAGCTCCTCCCGCAGGCGCTTTACCGTTTCCAGCTTGGCCCGGTGCTCCTGGTGGGTGCCGTGGGAGAAGTTGAAGCGGCAGACGTTCATCCCCAGCAGCATCATCTTCCGCAGCGTCACCTCGTCCGAGGAGGCGGGGCCCAATGTGCAGATGATTTTGGTTTTTCTCATACAGGCGATACGCTCCTTACAATACATTCGCTCTTGTTTTCTCTATAGTATCAGTTTCCCCAGCGGGGTGCGAAACATATCAGCATAATTTTACTATAGCTGAGGGGATGTGTCAAACCTTCTGGCGCAGTTGTGACAGTTTGTTCATATTTTTCCGGAGAAACGGGGGGATTTTGGCGTGTTTTGGCGTCTTCCCTATTATATAACGAGAAACCGGCAGGGATATTTCATAAAGGAGAAGAAATTTTTGTCTTTTTTGGGGGCCGCCGGGGGAGGAGGGATAGCCGCTTTAGAGGGCGGAGGGATCCCCTGCCAATCTGGCCCGCCCGGAGCGCCCAAGCAGGGGAGCATTCGCGCCCATCGCCAAAAAAACTCCGGAAGAGGCGCCAAAAATTGGGAGAATCAACAAGTATTTGGCGCGAAAGGTTTGTGTTTTTCTTGACAAGGAATCCAATTTAGAGTAATATAAATTTAGACCGTTTGGCGGATTATGTGACAGAAGCCCAAACAAAGCTGTCCCCAACTTTCCACGCGGGGCGCGGAGCGTCAGCCGGACGGGAAACTGCTTTCGATCAGCAAATTTTAGGAGATGATTGCAATGCCACTGGTAACAACCAAGGAGATGTTCCGCAAAGCCTACGAGGGGGGCTACGCCGTCGGTGCCTTTAATGTGGACGACATCGACATCATGCAGGGCGTTCTGGCCGGGGCGGCCCGGACCAACTCCCCTGTCATCATCGCGGTAAGCGAGGGGGCGCTGAAGTTTATCCACCCCGCCTACATAAGGGAGGCCGCCAAGGCCGCCGCCGAGGAGAACGACATCCCCATCGCCCTCCACCTGGACCACGGCAAAAACCCGGAGATCTGCCGGGCCTGTGTGGATAACGGCTTTACCTCGGTGATGATCGACGCCTCCTCCCTGGACCTTGCGGGGAACATCGCCGTCACCAAGGAGGTGGTGGACTACGCCCACCCCCGGGGCGTGGTGGTGGAAAGCGAGCTGGGGGCCATCGCCGGCATCGAGGACGACCTGGTGGTAGAGGATAAGTACGGCCACTTTACCCACCCCGACGACGTGGTGGAGTTTGTCACCCGCACCGGCATCGACAGCCTGGCCATCGCCATCGGCACCGCCCACGGGGCCTACAAATTCAAGCCCGGCCAAAAGCCCCAGCTGCGCTTTGACATCCTGGAGGAGGTGCAGCAGAAGCTCCCCGGCTTCCCTCTGGTACTCCACGGGGCGTCCTCGGTGCCCCAGGACCGGCTGGAGATCTTTAACCGCTACGGCGGCCAGCTGCCGGAGGCCATCGGCATCCCGGAGGCGATGCTCTCCCAGGCGGCCAAGATGGCGGTCTGCAAAATCAACGTGGGCAGCGACATCCGCATCTGCTACTTTGGGGCCATCCGCAAAGCGATGGCGGAAAACCCCGGCAAGTTTGACGGCCGCACCTTCCTGGGCCCCGCCCGGGACGCGGTGGCCGATATGGTGGCCGACCGCATCGCCAACGTCTTTGGCAGCGCCGGCAAGGCGTAACCCGCCCCTCCCACGAAGTCGGGCGGCGTCCGCCGCTTGATGATAGCTATTTTTGAAGAAAAAGGAGCGAATCAGTATGAAAAAGTCCATGAAGCGCTTCATCGCCGCGTCGCTGATGGTGGCGATGGTCCTTTCCCTGGCTGCCTGCGGCGGAAGCCCCGCCCCCAGCAGCCCCGCGCCCACCCCCGTTCCCTCCTCCGACCCGGCCCCCACCGCCCCCGCCGAGCCCACCTACGGCTCCGCGGTGGAGGAGGCCATCGCCAAGGCCGAGAAGATGACCCTGGCCGAGCTGGAGGCCGCCGCCAAGGCCGAGCTGGAGGCCAACCCCTCCCTCACCTTCAACGCCGATTCCCTCACCTCCGGCGTCAAGAAGGCGCTGGCCAAGTTTGAGGAGAAGTACCCCTGGACCGCCGGCCGCACCGCCTACAACTCCAAGAAGGGCAGCGAGTACCAGCCCAAGCTGGTGGCCGCCCAAAAGGCCGACAGCTACATCGCCGACTTTGTGATGATCCAGGACGCCTCCTTCCTAAAGAACGCCATGCTGGATACCGGCTTCCTGCTGAGCTACGATCCCTCCGGCGAGGGCATCACCATTGCCGATGGCGACAAGGACCCCCTGGTGGGCGTCACCTTTAATAAGGTGTTCCTGTACGATTCCACCAAGGTTGGCAAGGACCAGCTCCAGAACGTTTGGCAGATGACCGGCGTGGACGGCGTCAGCCTGAAGGGCCTCAGCAACGTCTCCTACCAGAACCCCCTGGGCGAGGACATCAACATGAGCTTCCTGATCATGCTGACCAGCCCCGCCGCCTGCGAGAAGCTGACCGCCGCCTACAAGAGCTACTTTGGCAAGGACTACAACCCCGCCGATGACGAGGCCTCCTACCAGAACATCGGCTACAAGTTTGTGGCCGAGTTCATCAAGAACGTGGGCTACTGGCACAGCTCGGATACCAGCGAGGTCAAGGCCATCAACACCTATGCCGATGACGGCCGCATCATCTTTGCCGGCCTTTGCAAGCTGAAGGACTACGAGTACTACAAGGACGATTACAAGGACACCCCCCAGTACTACACCAACACCGTTTCCGGCGCCGGCTGGAACAACCAGGTAGAGGGCTTTGACGGCTTTGTCTACAATATGTGGACCCTGATCCCCAAGACCGCCCAGCTCCCCTACACCTCCTGCCTGTTCATCAACTACATCCACTCCCAGGAAGGCTTTGACGCCGGCTGGGGCGGCATCCTGGGCTACTACTCCAGCAACCAGAACATCTCCTCTGTAGAGGGCGACCCCGCCCTTTCGGTCTGGAAGGAGCAGTGCATTGTAGAGGACGTCGCCTACATCGACGAATCCTACGCCAGCGTGGTGAAGTTCATCAATATGCAGCTGGCCGGCTAAGCCCGGATCTGTCAGCGAGAGAATCCCGGTTACAGGGGAGGGCAAAACAGCCCTCCCCTGTTTGCCGGAAGCGGAGGAATGGTTATGAACAATACAAAGTCTTCCCGGGTGGGGAATAACCTCCGGTCCTACTTTTCCACACCGGCCAACCTGATCACCATCCTGTTTTTGGTCATCCTCATCGCCTCGGTGGTCATCCCCCTCTGCACCCTGTTTGTGGGCTCCTTCAAAATCAACGGCAACCAGGAGGCCATCTATGTGGGCGGGGAGGTGCTGGACGGCGACTTTACCATGCACCACTGGTGGGAGCTGCTGGTAAGCAAGGAGTTTGACTACGCCTACATCAAGTTCTGGAAGCCCCTGGGGCAGTCCGCCCTGATGGCGCTGATGTCCTGCGCGGTGGCGGTGGTGTTTGGCGGGGTGGTGGCCTGGTTCATCACCCGGTCGGACCTGCCGGGCAAAAAGTTTATCTCCACCGTCTTTGTCTTCCCCTACATCATGCCCAGCTGGTCGATGGCCATGTTTTGGGAAAACTTCTTTAAGAACACCGGCATGGGGGCGGGCAAGGGGATCCTCCAAAGCGCCACCGGTATCTGCGTGCCGGAATCGATGGTCTACGGGCTGGTGCCCTGCGCCATGAGCCTGGGGCTCCACTACGCCCCCTTTGCCTACATCCTAATCGGGGGCATCCTGCGCAACATGGACGCCAACCTGGAGGAGGCGGCCACCGTCCTAAAGGCCAGCCGCTTTAAGATTCTGCGCAAGGTGACGCTGCCCATTGTGCTGCCGGCGCTGGTCTCCACCGTACTGCTGGTCTTCTCCAGCAGCATCAGCAGCTTTACCGTGCCCTTTTTCCTCAACAAAAGCAGCATCAACAGCGGCAACAACTTCATCTCCATCTCGGTGCAGATGCGCAGCCTCATCAACACCGGCTTTACCAAGGGCCAGGGCTATGTTATCGCCATTGTGCTGATGCTCTTCTCCATCGGCATCCTTACCCTGAACAACTGGTTTACCGGCAAGCGGAAGTCCTTTACCACCGTCACCGGCAAATCGGGGCAGGTGTCGCTGGTCAAGCTGGGCAAGGCCCGGACCGTTGTGGCAGTGGTATTGGTGGTTATCACCGCCTTCTTTGCCATTATGCCCCTGGTCTCCTTCGCCATGGAAAGTATGTTGGAGATCCCCGGGGACTGGTCCACCTTTACCACCCGGTACTGGCTTTCTACCGAGCCCTTTGAGGGGAGCAACAAGGGGGATACCATCGGCATCCTGCGCAGCGCCACCATGTGGCAGGCGCTGGGGCGGAGCCTGGGGCTCTCGGTGCTGGTGTCCCTCTTTGCCGGCACCTTCGGCATCCTGATTGGCTACGCCGTGGCCCGGAAGCGGGGCAGCAGGGCGGCCACCCTGGTCTCCAACCTGGCCTTTTTGCCCTACCTCATCCCCTCCATGAGCTTTGGCGCGGTCTACCTGGCCCTCTCCTACACCGAGGGCTTCACCTGGCTGGACGGCTCCTTCTTCCTCCTCTTCTTAGTGGGTACCATCAAGTTTATGCCCTTTGCCTCCCGGACCGGCACCAGCGCCATGCTACAGCTTTCCGGGGAGATTGAGGAGGCGGCCATCATCATGGGGGTGCCCTGGTGGAAGCGGATGACCCGGGTGCTGTTCCCCATCCAGAAATCCAGCTTTATGAGCGGCTACCTGCTGCCCTTTATCTCCTGTATGCGTGAGATGTCGCTGTTTGTGCTGCTGGCCGCCAGCTACACCACCCTGGTGACGACGCTGTTGCAGGAGTACAGCCGCACCGGCCTGACGCAGGCCAGCAACGCCATCAACCTGCTGATCATCGTTGTGGTGCTGATCATCCAGTTTGTGGTGAACAAGCTGACAGGGGCAAGCATCGACAAAGGCGTAGGAGGTAACTGAAATGCCCAAAATCACACTGACCCATGTTTCCAAGCGTTTTGACAGCTTTGTGGCCGTGGATGACCTGAACATGGTCATCGAGGACCGGGAGTTTATCACCCTGCTGGGGCCCTCCGGCTGCGGCAAGACCACCACTCTGCGGATGATTGCGGGGCTGGAGACACCCACCGAGGGGCGGATCACCATCGGGGACACGGTGGTATTTGATTCCGAGGCGGGGATCAACATCTCCCCGGCCAAGCGGGACATCGGCTTTTTGTTCCAAAACTACGCCCTGTGGCCCCACATGACGGTATACCAGAACATCGCCTTTGGGCTGGAGAACCTGAAGTGGGGCAAGGCGGAGATCCGGGAGCGGGTGGACGAGATGCTGGCGATGCTGAAGATCGAGGAATTCGAGAAGCGGTACCCCAGCGAGCTTTCCGGCGGGCAGCAGCAGCGCGTGGCTATTGCCCGCACGCTGGCGCCGGAGCCCAAGGTGCTGTTTATGGATGAGCCCCTCAGCAACCTGGACGCCAAGCTCCGGCTGGAGATGCGCACCGAGCTCAAGCGGCTTCATGCTGACACCGACTCCACCTTTGTTTACGTCACCCACGACCAGTTGGAGGCCATGACGCTGGCCACCCGGATCTGCCTGATCAAGACGGGTGTGCTACAGCAGTACGATCCGCCGCTGACGGTGTACAACGATCCGGCCAACCTGTTTGTGGCTGACTTTGTGGGCAACCCCACCATGAATTTTATCCCTGCCAGTGCCCAGGCGCTGGAGGAGAAGCGGGCGAGGGTGAATGCTTTGGGGGGGAGCTATCTCTTTACCGCCGGGGCAGCGCTGGGTAAGATTGCCGCGGGGGCGGACAACGTGGTGCTGGGGATCCGGCCGGAGTTTGTTCACCTGGGGAGCGGTGGGCAGCAGGGCAAGGTTTATGCGGCACTGCCTGCCGGGATGGAGACCACCGTCAAGCTCAACGTGGACAATCAGATGCTTACCTCGGTGGAGTTTGGCAGTGTGGACTTCCCCCACAACAGCGATATTCCGTTTGAGATTCAGGGCGCCGGTATTATCCTTTTTGATAAGGCAAGCGGCGAAAAGATTGGGAAAGGTTCGCTGACGCTGGAGGGTTAAGCACCGCCTGTCCCACAGGATGTGCCCGCCGGGGCTACCCGGCCGCAGGTCCAGGGCCGCGCAGGCCCTGGTCGCCCGCCGCAGCGGGCGAAACTCCCCAGGCTGACTATAATAACGGCAGGGCTTGTGTTTTTGGCACAGGCCCTGCTGTTCTGTTGTAGGCCGTCAGGCCGCGGTTTTGGGCAGCGGCGTTTGGGTGGGGATGGGGGCTATTGTGGTTATGTAGCCTGCTGACGGGGAAGCGCAAACCGCGGCCGGGGTTAGGAGTAGGGCCTTTCTCCCCAAAACAGCCCGCCGATGCAATTGGCGGGCGCATTTTGGGACCACCGGCGTAAAGGCCTTACCACCCAACTGGGCTACCGGTTTAGGAATGGCTCGTAAAAACTCACGCGCGAACATTGTTTTAATTATAAGTAAATATATTTTAATTATATAGAAAAACTTTTTGATAATATCATAAATTTATATGTATTTATGTTAATAACTTTTGCTAAGAAGTAATTTTTACAATATTATGTTAAATAATCGGTTCTTCTGTCTCAAAATCGTACTCATCATCGAAAAAGAAGCTCCAACAAGCGCCCAAGCTGCTTGCCCGGAGGCGTCCACCAGAACCAGCCCGCCAAACGGACAGCCCCGGCATTGCGGCAGGCTTTAGGCTGGTGGTCCCAAAATGCGCCCGCCTCCAGCGCCTACGGCGCGCGGCGGGCTGTTTTGGGGAGAAAGCGGCTACCCCTAACCCCGGCCGCGGTT
>JAAWGY010000040.1 GCA_022795575.1 Angelakisella sp.
TTTCGCTCCTGCGGGAGCGACCAGGGCCTGCGCGGCCCTGGACCTGCGGCCCGGTAGCCCGGGCGGGCACAACCTGTGGGACAGGCTGCTTCGCTACCCCAAGTATTTCCGCAATGCCGCCAGCAGCCGGTCGATCTCAATCGGCTTGCCCAAATGGCCGTCCATCCCAGCCTCCTTGGCCCGCTGCCGGTCCTCCTCCAACGCATTGGCTGTCATAGCCAGTATCGGTACCTTGGACATCGCCGGATCCGGAAGCGCCCGAATCGCCCGGGTTGCCCCATAACCGTCTAAAACCGGCATCTGGATGTCCATCAGAATAAGACGGTAAGGATCCCCCGCCGAAGCCATCACCTTTTCCACCGCCGCAGCACCGTCAGTAGCAAGGTCAATCTCCAGCCCCATCTCCTCCAGAATGGTAACAGCAATCTCCCGGTTCAGCTCGTTGTCCTCCACCAGCAAAATGCGCTTGCCGCCAAAGGATTCCTCCGGCACCAGCTCCCCCAGCCGCCCAGGCTGCGCAAATGGCTCGGTGTCCAGCGGAATGGGGTCGGGACAAACCCGGAGCTGGAGAGATATGGTGACGCAGGTGCCCTTGCCTGCCTCGCTCTCTACCTGGATCTGTCCCCCCATCAGGTCGATGAGGTTCTTGGTGATGGTCATCCCCAACCCGGTGCCCTGAATGCCGCTGACAGTGGAGGTCCGCTCCCGTTCAAAGGGCTCAAAGACGCGCTGCAAAAACGCCGGGCTCATCCCAATACCGCTGTCCCGTATCTCGATACGGTAGCTGGAGCTTTCCCCGGTGGCCTCCGGTGTTTCCCGTACCATAAGGCGGATTCTGCCCCCGGGAGGCGTAAACTTGATGGCGTTGCTCACCACGTTCAGCAGCGCCTGGCTGATGCGCAGCCGGTCGCATATCACCTGCTTGTGGATTACGCCACCAAAATCTGCCGAAAAATCCAGCTCCCGGGTCTGTACGTCCGCCTGGACAATGGTCCACAGGTCCCGGAAAATATCGGCAAGGCTGCACTCCGCCTCGGTGATGCTTACCGTGCCGCTTTCAATGCGGCTCATATCCAGCACGTCGTTGATGAGGGAAAGAAGGTGCTGGCTGGAGGCCAGAATCTTGCCCAGGTAGTCCAGGAGCAGCTCCGGGTTGTCCGTGTGGTTGGTGGCCAGGGTGGTAAAGCCGATGATGGCGTTCATGGGGGTGCGGATGTCGTGGGACATATTGTTCAGGAATACCGTCTTGGCCCGGCTGGCCTGCTGAGCCTCCTCCAGCGCTGTCTCCAGCAGGTGGCGCTGCTCGATGAGCTTGCGGTCCTTCTCCTTGCGGCTGGTGATGTCCACAAACATCCCTACGTAGGTGATGGGGGTGCCGTCCCGCCGGCGGGAGAGCTTGCCGGTGGTCCGGAACCACCGGTAGCCCCGGTCCCGGGTCAGCAGGCGGTATTCCACGTCGCAGACCTTTTGGCCGGTGTAGTCCTCGATGGTGCCGTAGTATTCCCGCAGCACCCGCTCCCGGTCCTCCGGGTGCAGCAGGTCGGACCAGGATTCCAGCCGGTTGGGGAAGTCGGCCTCGGTGCGGTAGCCCAGCATCTCCCGGAATTTGTTGCTCCACAGGACGCTGGTCATCTCCCCGGCCCGGTTAAACTCCACCGTCCACATCCCGGAGCGCAGGCTCTCGTGGACGATCCGCAGGGCGGTGGTCTCGTGCTCCAGCCGCTCCAGGGCGTCCCGGCGCTCCTTGCCCAGCTGGGCGTATTTTTCGTCGATCAGCTGTCGCAGGTATTTTTCGGTGGCGTCTACCAAAAAGACGTAAAAGACATCCCCAAACGCTTTGGTGTGGACAAAGTGGCCGTAGTCGTCCACCCAGCGGACGCTGCCGTCCTTGCGGACAATCCGGTACTCCACGTAGTCCAGGTTGTCGCAGCTGACGGCAATCTGTTCCCGGATGCTGTCCGCGGTGGCCTGGCGGTCCTCCGGGTGGATCATCCCCGGGAAGGTGCCGCCGGTGTGGGCCAGGAATTCCTTTAGCGTTTCGCAGCCGTAAAGGTGGATGAGCGCCCGGTTGGCGTAGATCAGCTCCTCCTTTTCGTCCGCGTGGTAGATAAAGAAGCCCCCCGGCATCCCCGCAGTGATCTGCTCGATGATGGGGAAGGTCTGTTCGGTAAGCATCAGCGGCTGGTCCTCCTTCCGTTCCCGTTCCATCATCCGGTACCTCTTTCCCCCGCCCTGCCGGCGGGCATTTATTCAGGCGTGGGTGTTTCCCGTTACCGGCGTTTTTCCACCTGCTTCAGGAAGCGGATATCCTTGCCCACAAAGTTGTAGATGGTGCACCCGCAGAGGACGCGGCTGGTGATCCGCTCGTGGTAGGCGGCCCCCAGCTGCTCCAGGGTGAGGTTGGAGCTTAGGATCACCGGCAGGCCGGCGGTGGCCCGGTCGTTGAGGATGTTGTAGAGCACCGACTGGGAAAAGGCGGTGGAAAACTCCGCCCCCAGGTCGTCGATAACCAGCAGGTCGCACCGGGGGGCCATCCGGACAAAGTCCCGGTCCTCCTGGCTGGGGGCGCGGTCAAAGCGCACCCGCTCGTACCGGTCCACAATGGCCTGGGCCGAGGAGTAAAGGACAGCGGCGCCCTGGCTGGCCACCTGCCCGGCGATGGAAAGGGACAGGTGGGTTTTGCCAAGCCCCGTGCGGCCCAGGAAAAGGAGGCTGCCGCTGCCGGGGCCAAACCGGTCGGCGTAGTCCCGGCACCGCTGGAGGATGCCGGACATTACCGAGCGGGGGGACCGGCCGCTTTGGTCCGGGGCCTCCGGGTAGTAATCCAGCCGGAAGGAGGCAAAGGAGCACTGGCCGTCCGCGGCGGCGGAGGGCAGGCCCCGGCAGCTTTCCGCCCGCAGCAGCGCCTCCAGGCAGCGGCAGCGCTTGCCTGCCACCCGGCCGGTATCCTGGCAGAGGGGGCAGGTGTAGCGGGGCTCTAAGATGTCCGGGGCAAGGTCCCGGGCCGTCAGGTATTCCCGGCGCTGGGCCTGCACCGCCTGCACCTCCTCCAGCACCGCCTCGGTTTTGGCGGGGGAGCCGTCCAGGACGGCAAGGGCGATGCTTTGGGTCAGCAGCAGCAGGCGGTCCTCATATTGGCGCAGCGCCGGGTACTGGCGGTACAGCGCCTCCCGCCTGGCCATGGAGTCCTGCCGGGCCTGGTACCGCCGCTGCTGTAGGATGCTGTTGGCCGCCTCGATGGCCTTGGTGGGGTACATCCTCCCGCCTCCCGTCATAGTTTCATTCGCCGCCGGAGTTCTGCTCCATCAGCCGGCGGACCTCCGTCAGGTCAAAGGAGCTTTCCGGCGAAAGGCCGGCCCCGGCCTTGGTGGGGGCGGGACGGCGCCCGCTCTCCATCTCGGCGGCGGCCTGCTCCGGGGTTTCCACCCCTTTTTCCCGCCAGCGGCGGAGGATCTTGTCCAGGTAGGGGAAGGCCGCCTTGCCGGTGTTATCCACGGTGCGGTCGTAGGCCAGGCGGATGATGGGGGCGTCGTAGCCCAGCTCGTCAAACCAGCCCTCGATGTACCGCTTTTCCTTGGCGGAAAGGGCCCGGTCCCGGATGCCGAAGATCTCCCGGACGATGCCCTCGTTGCCGTGGCAGCGGACCAGCCGCTGGATCTCCGCCTCCGCCTTCTCCAAGGTGTCCACCCCCTTTTCCACCCAGCCTGTCACCAGCCGTTCCACCTGGCGGATGCTGTCCCTGCCGGTATCCCGGCTGTACTGGACCGCCATCAGCAGGTAATCCGCCGGCAGGCGCAGGCCGCTGTGGAGGTAGAGGAAGCCCTCGGTCTCGTAGGGGGTAAGGGGGCGGCCCAGCACCTCCTGGAGCAGCTGCAAAAACGGGGGGATCTCCGGGTTTTCCCGGATAAGCCGGTTCTGCTGGCTGGGGGTGAGCTTGGCCCGGGAGTGCAGGGTGGTGATCCGCTGGCCCGCCACCGTCTGCTCCTCCCGCAGGGGGATGGGGGAGGGGGGGGGAGCGGCTGGCGGCGGGGCGGCTGGCTGGGCTGTCTGCTCCGCCGCCGGGGCGGGGGCGGGCGGGGCCTCGGTCTTGGTAAAAAGGCTGGCCTGCCGCCAGTAGTCCAGGCAGTCGGCGGCCTCCTCCGGGGGGATGCCCAGCCGCCGGGCAATTTGGGCCAGGTCCACCGGGGCAGGGGCGTCCCGCAGGGCCAGCAGCAGCACCTTTAGCTGCTTGCCAGTGCAGAGCTTCAGGTGCTGGTCCGCCACGGCGCAGGGCACGGGGAAGATGCTGCCCCAAATGCCAAAGTCGATGTGGTACTGGTCCGCCAAGGAAGTCCCCCCCTACAGAAGATAGGGAATATTATAGCATATCCTGGCGTGTAAAAAAAGCCCCCTCGCAAGGAGGGGGAGAAAATTTTTACAGGCTGCAAGCCCCCGGCCTATGCCCCAAAGCTCCTGAGCCAGCCCCCTATATAAAGGTATAGCTGCCGATGATCTCCCGGAAAAGGGCGCGGTATTCCGCCGCCAGGGCGTTGCCGGCCTCGATTAGGGCCCCGTCCTCCTCCCGGCCGCAGAGCTCCGCCAGCACCTGGCCGCACTGGTCGTCCCCCACCCGCCGGTCGTGGAGGAGGTAGAGGGAGAAGGCGGCGGAATCGGTGATGATGGCGAAGACCTCCGGGTCCAGCTCCTCCACCCGGCGGCGGAAGGCCGCGGCGGCGGACTTTAGGAGGATGCCGTCCGAGAAGGCGGCGTCCAGCTCGTCGGACACCAGGAAGGAGAGCAGCACCAGCTTTTGCCGCCGGAATTCGTCCTCCCCAAGGCGGGCCACATCCCCCACCAGCGTTTGGGCCAGAAGCTCCCCCAGCTGGCGGGTTTTTTCCAGGTTGCCGTTTTCCCGGTGGGCCACGTACAGGGCGGCGGAGACCTCCCCCGGGGATACCGGGGCGGGCTCGCTGTCGCCGTCGCCGTAGATCTTCATGTCGTCATCGATAAATGCCATCTTTTCCACTCCTTAAATAGGGGCGCGTTATTTTTCCTCCTGGGCGGCAAGGACCTGTTCCAGGGCGCTGGCCAGCTGGTCGGGGCAGGAGGTGGGCTTAAAGCCGCAGCGGATGCCCCGCAGCCGGGCCACCACCTCCTTGGCCTCCATCCCCTCGGTCAGCCGGGCCACCCCCTGGGCGTTGCCGGGACAGCCGCCGGTAAAGCGGACGTTGTGGACAACGCCGTCGGTAAGCTCCAGCCGGATGGCTTGGGAACAGACGCCCTTGGGCTTGAATTTGATCTCCATGGATTGACGGTACTCCTTTTTGCATTGTTTTTAGATACGGTCTTATTATACACCAAGTACGGGCGGCGGCGCAAGAGCTCCCGGAAGGTTTTCGTCAAAATAGACAATGGGCGTTTTGTACAATGGGGGGGGGGGCTATTTGTTGTGTTTGTACAAAATAACAACAATTTCGACCAGCTCCCCCTTGTATTGGCAAAAAGGATTTGATATAATGATGGTGAAATCTGTGATAGCCCTGGGCATACACAGTTTTCAAAAATATTTTTAAGGAGGTCAATTTTGTGAGGAAAAGCAAAAGAGGCTTGCTGAGCCTGCTGCTGACCCTGGCGATGGTGCTGACCATGCTGCCCACCACGGCCCTGGCTGTGGATGTGGCCCCGGTGGACACCGCCCCCACGGACACGGCGGCAGCCCCCGCAGAGCCCGAGACCGCCCCGGCCCCCGAGGAGACGCCGGAGGAGCCCGCCCCTGACGCCGGCGCCGACGCTGACGTAGACGCCAACGCGGACGAGCCTGCCGAAGCCCCCGAGAAGCCGGCCGAGACTCCCGAGGCCCCCGCCGAGGACACCGACGCCCCTGCCGGTGACGAGGCCCCCGCCCCGGAGGAGACCACCCCGCCCGCGGATGCGGACACCGGCGCGGACGCTGAGGCCCCCGAGGCCCCGGAGGAGCCCGCCGGCCAGCCCGAGGAGACCCCCGCCCCCGAGGAGGAGCCCAAGGACGAGGAGCCCGACGGTGTAACTGCCCCTGCGGCTGACAAGGTGCTGGATAGTGGCCCGGTGCCTGTGCTGGAGGAAGGTACCATTACCTTCGAGGAAATCCTCACCTTTGAGAACAGCGACCTGCCCGGCAATGATGAGTTGTTTGCCGGGTATGTTGACAAGACCCTGTACGGCGATGACGTTGCAACTTTTGGCACCGCAGCAGGGGACCGTCTGAGTGCAAACGAAAAAGCAGTTTATAATGCCCTGAAGCCTGTTGTCAAGTCCATCGCTGACGGAACCAGAACCGCTACCCAGGGAATTTCAATTCCGCTGGCTGATAAGACTTGGCTGCGGTCGGACATTGGTCTGGTTGGCGTTCCCATCGTTGGTAGCGACGGTTATATTACCGAAGAAGCGGGTATCAAGCTGAACGCTGCCTTGGCGACATATTGCGACATGGGGGCCGTGATGGATGCCCTGCTGGCAGACCTTCCCTATGATATGTACTGGTTCGACAAAACGCTTGGTATGGGGACTGCCTATCGAATTGGTTATAATGACACCACAATAGCCCTGAGTGATTTCCAATTGGCGTTTGTCGTGGCGTATGAATTTGCCCCTGGTGGGGTGCGGGGCGGGTATGTAACGGATGCTTCCAAGACCAGCCTGCCCAAGGCTGCCGCCGATAATGCCGCAGCAATCGTTGCAAAGCACAAGGACAAAGCCGATTACGACAAGCTGCTGGCTTATCGGGACGAAATCTGCGACTTGGTCGACTACAATTACGATGCCCTTGAGCCGGGCACTTGGTATGGCAACCCTTGGCAGCTGATTTGGGTTTTCGATAAAAACCCGGCGACCAAGGTTGTTTGCGAAGGCTATGCCAAGGCGTTCCAGTACCTCTTTGACCTGTCCACATTCAGCAATAACATTACCTGCTACATTGTAACCGGTGATATGGGCAGTGACGGCTCTGTCTCTGCTGGCGATGGCCCCCATATGTGGAACGTCGTTAAGATGGAGGATGGCAAGAACTATCTGGTCGATATCACCAACTGCGATGTTGGGACAGGCGGCGCTTACCGGGATATGCTGTTCCTGGTGGGTGCTCCTACCAGTGACCCGCAGAAGTACGTCCTTCCCTTTGGCGGCGATACCATTTCCTACCTCTATGATGAGGAGGAGAGAGGCCGGTATACCGATGAGGATGGCGGTTTCCTGCGCTTGGCTGAAACCAACTATACCGTTCCCAATGCAACTCCCTTGACCATTACCGGTGCTACCCTTGCGGAAAAGGTTTTTGACGGATTCAAAGAAGGTGCCGTTACCGGTGTTACTTTTGCCAACGCCGAGGATAGCACCCCTGTTTCGTTGAAGCTTGGTAGCGATTACAATGCTATTGTTACCTATGCCAACGAAAATGCTGGCACAAAGGCTGCAACAGTTACCGTTACTTTAACAAACCGCAACTATTCCCTGGCGAACAAGACCTACTCCATTGCCAGTGCCGAAATTAAGAAGGCGACTGCGACTGCAGAAATTGCACTGACTACCAACCAGCAAAAGGTTGGCAAAGCCGTAGGGGTTGTTGTTAGCGCACTGAACCCCAACTCTGACTTTGTAGTTGGTCAGCCGAAGACAGTTGTCATGGACACTCCTGCTGGCATCACCCTGAACAGAATTGAGGATGCTTCTGTTATCTTTACTGGTGTGTACAATATCCCGCTGGATGCAACAATAGGGGATATGAACTTTACTGTAAAGATTACCGACCCCAACTTTGTGGAAGCTTCTGCTACTGCGGTCCTCAAGGTTGTGGATAAGGGGCCTGTCAACGTCACCCTGACTGCTGACAAGACCGAAAATGTTACCTATGGCGATTCTGTTACCTTTACCGCCAAGGCTGCCAAGGCCAACGCAGATGACACCGATACCCTGGCCGGTAAGCTGACCCTTTCCCTGGGTGGCAAGGTCCTGGGTGAGACCGAGGACCTGACCAAGGACATCACCGTTACCCTGGATAAGGCCGACCTGAAAGCCGGCACCCACACCCTGAAAGCCGACTTTGTTTCCAGCAACAACTTCTTTGGCAACAGCAGCAATACCCTGGAAGTTACCGTTGCCAAGAAGACCCTTACTTGGGATACCAGCCTTGTTACCCTTAACGTCAAGCAGAATGCTACTGCGGAGACGGTTGCCAACGCCCTTAAGGGCCAGAACGACGTGAAAGTTACCGGCGCTCTGGAAGGCGAGACCGTTGGCGTTACCGTGGAAGGCCTGAAGCTCCCTGTGGACTTCACCCTTGACACTGCGACTCCCGGTGAGAAAACTCCCGTTGCCCTGGATTACACCAAGGCCGAGCTGACCGGCGCTGATGCTGCCAACTACCAGCTTCCCGCCGAAAAGCCCACGGTTGTTCCTGTTGTCACCGAGGTTAAGGTGCTGGAGGACAAAGAGGAAGACAAGGACAAGTATGTTACCACCGAAACCGAGCTGGCCGAAGATGAGGCCATTGCCATTGAGGTTGAAGATGGTATCTCCGAAATTCCTGACTCCATCAAGGATAAGGGCCTGGACACCCCGGGTAAGCTCATTGAAAAGCTGCGTACCGAGGTAAAGAAAGTCCTTACCAACATGGAGGACGACAACTTTGCTGCCTACGAAGTGGCGTTGAAGTACACCACTGATGGTGGTAAGACTTGGAATACAGCAACAGACAACAAGTATTTCCCCATCACCGTTATTCTGCCCTATCCCAAGGGCACCGATTCCAGCTACGACTTCAAGGTAGTTCATATGTTCACCACTCCGGAAAAAGCCGGTGAGGTAGAAACTCCCCAGGTTCTTGCCAAGACTGCCAAGGGCATCAAGTTCACCGTTACCAGCCTCTCGCCCATCTCTGTTGGCTGGACCAAGGCCTCCTACTCCGGCGGCGGTAGCGGCGGCGGTGGCGGCAACTACAGTGGTGACATCTGGGAGAAGATTGAGAAGAAGATCGAGGAAGCTGACAAGGGCGACCGCATCGAGGCGAAAGTCACCGATGAGAATATGCCTATCAGCACCATGCAGGCCCTCTATGATGACGGTGGTGTTACCCTGGTCATCAAGTGGAACGGCGAAGAGATCATTATTCCCGCTGGTAAGGCTTTGAATCCCAGCACCGAGGCCGGACGTATCTACTACCCCCTGTCCTACCTGGCCGAAATCTACAAGGGTTCCAAGATTCCTACCGGTAACGGCGGCAACCCGGAGACCGGCGGCGTGTGGGTTGTGACCGCTCCTGTGTACACTGAACCCGCCCCTGCGGAGCCCGTCCCTGTCCCCGAGGCTGTGGAGCCCACCCCGGAGCCCGAGGCCCCCAAGGCCCCGGAGACTCCCACCGCAACCGCTCCTGTCCAGCCCGAGGAGCCCGTCAACAGCAGCTCTAAGGTTGGTACCATCGTTGCCCTGCTGGCCCTGATGGCCGCGGCGGCTGCCGGTGCGTACTTCCTGTACAAAAAGCGCGACGACGACGGCCTCTACACCAAGTAAACCCATAACCCCATAGGCACAACGCGCCCCGGCTGGGTTCACCAGTCGGGGCGCATCGGCATATGCTTAGAGCCGAAGCAGGCTCTTGTTAGGAGTGATTGTTACGAGCTATCTCCTTCTCCTCCTGGGCGGGGCCTGCCAGGGCCTTATGGTCAGCCTGGATGGCATCCTGGCCAACCACCTTTCGCTGCTGGAGGTCACTTTTTTTGTCCACGGCATCGGGGCGGTGCTGTTGCTGCTGTATATCTTCACCCGGGGCGGCGGGCGCCTCCGGATGGGGGGAGCGCCCCTCTACATCTACTTTGTGGGCCTTTTGGGGGTGGCGCTGGTGGCCACCAGCAGCCTTTGCGCCAACCGCATCGGCGCGGCCCTCACTATGGCGGTGTCGGTGGCCGGCCAGATGGCGGCTTCCGCCGTGGTGGACCACTACGGCCTCTTCGGGGTGCCGGTGGTCCGCTGGAGCTGGCGCCGCCTGCCCGCCTGCGGGCTGATCCTGGGGGGCCTGGCCCTCATGCTGTGGTAGGGGGGTGGATGCAGTGGCGTTTTTAGTGGTGGTGGCCCTCCTCAACGGGGCCGTCAATATCATCAACAAGATGGTCAACGTCCGGGCCAAGCAGGTTTTGGGGATGGCCAACGGTACCCTCATCAACTACATCGAGGGCACCCTCATAGCCCTGGTCCTTTCCCTGATACTGGGGGAACGGCACCTGCTACAGCTTGACTACCTTTCGGGGATTCCCTTCCTCTACTACCTGGGGGGCTTGTTCGGCCTGGCCGCTATGATCCTCACCATCAAGGGGATGGAGCGGGTGCCGGTGGCGGTATCGGCGGTGGTGGTGCTGGCCGGGCAGCTGCTGGCGGGGTTTGTGATGGACGCCCTGTCCGGCCGGGTGGGCCTCAAGGAGCTGGCGGGCCTGTGCCTGGTGGGGGCCGGCGTCTGGTGGAACAACCGCCAGCTGGAGCAAGCCCGCCCGGAGGAGGCCAAAGAGTAGCCGCGCCCACTTGTCCCCGGCCCAAATTTGTGCTATAATGGCCCCGCAAATTATTTTTTCGGAGGATTTACCATTGATAACAGTTTCCGACCTCAGCCTTACCTTTGGCGGACAAAAGCTCTTTTCCGGGGCCAGCCTGAAGTTCACCCCCGGCAACTGCTACGGCATCATCGGGGCCAACGGCGCGGGCAAGTCCACCTTTCTGCGCATCCTCTCCGGGGAGCTGGAGCCCACCACCGGGGAGGTGATCATCCCCAAGGACCTGCGGATGTCGGTCCTCAAACAGAACCAATTCCAGTACGACGACAAGCAGGTGCTGGAAACGGTGATTTTGGGCAACCCCCGCCTCCACGAAATCTCGGTAGAAAAGGAGGCCCTGTACGCCAAGGAGGACTTCTCCGATGAGGACGGCATCCGGGCCAGCGAGCTGGAGGCGGAGTTTGCCGAGCTGGGGGGCTGGGACGCCGAAAGCGACGCCGCCAAGCTCCTCCAGGGCCTTGGCATCCCGGAGGAGAGCCACAGCCTCCCCATGGCCGACCTCACCGGCGGCGAGAAGGTGAAGGTGCTGCTGGCCCAGGCCCTCTTTGGCAACCCGGACATTGTCCTGCTGGACGAGCCCACCAACAACCTGGATATCCCCTCGGTAAACTGGCTGGAGGACTTCCTGCTGGAGTTCCCCGGTACCCTTATTGTGGTGTCCCACGACCGCCACTTCCTCAACACCATCTGTACCCACATTGTGGACATCGATTACAACCAGATTCGGATGTACGTGGGCAACTACGACTTCTGGTACGAATCCAGCAAGCTGATGCAGCGGGTGCTGGGGGACCAAAAGAAGAAGCGGGAGGACAAAATCAAGGAGCTGCAAAGCTTTATCCAGCGCTTTTCGGCCAATAAATCCAAGTCCAAGCAGGCCACCAGCCGCCGCAAGCTTTTGGAGAAGCTCTCGGTGGAGGAGATGCCCGCCTCCTCCCGCCGCTACCCCTGGGTGAGCTTCAAGCCGGACCGGGAGGTGGGCAAGGACATCCTGGGTGTGGAGGGCCTCACCAAGACCATCGACGGGGTGCGGCTGCTGAACAACGTCACCTTCCGGGTTAACCGCGGGGACAAGATTGCCTTCATCGGGGAGAACGAAGCGGCCCAAACCGCCCTTTTCCGCATCCTCATGGAGGAGCTGGAGCCAGATTCCGGCAGCTTCCGGTGGGGCACCACCACCAGCCAGAGCTACTTCCCCAAGGACAACACCGCCTTTTTCGAGGGCTGCGGCCTGACCATGATCCAGTGGTTCGCCCAGTTTTCCCAGGACGAAACCGAAAGCTATATGCGGGGCTTTTTGGGCCGGATGCTTTTTTCCGGCGACGATGTATACAAGCCGGTTTCGGTGCTTTCCGGCGGGGAGAAGGTGCGGTGTATGCTTTCCCGGATGATGCTTTCCGGGGCCAACGTGCTGCTGCTGGACCAGCCCACCAACCACCTGGACCTGGAGTCCATTACTGCCGTTAACAACGGCCTGATGGATTTCCCGGGGAACATTCTCTTTACCAGCCAGGACCATCAGTTTATCCAGACGGTGGCCAACCGTATCATTGAGCTTACCGAGGACGGGTGCATTGACCGGATGTGTACCTTTGACGAGTACCTGGAGTGGAAGGCGGAGCAGAAGAGGGGCTAAGCGCCCGCACGGCATCGCAGGCAGCGTGTCCGCTCCCAACAGGGATTCGGCAAGGCAGACAGCCTGTCCCCCAGGTTGTGCCCGCCGGGGCTACCCGGCCGCAGGTCCAGGGCCGCGCAGGCCCTGGTCGCTCCCGCAGGAGCGAAACTCCCCAGGACGGCTATCACAACGGCAGGGCTTGTGTTTTTGGCA
>JAAWGY010000041.1 GCA_022795575.1 Angelakisella sp.
GTTCCCCCGTGAGGCGCAGCGGAGCCGAAGGCTCCCCGGACCTTCCGCAGAAGGTCCCTGCGCCTTCAGGGCCTGCGCGGCCCTGGACCTGCGGCCGGGTAGCCCCGGCGGGCACAACCTGTGGGACAGGCGGTCTTGCTAATCCGTCCCGGCTGCGCTACAGCGGCTTTCTGGTATTTAGATAGCGGATAATTTCTCCGCCAATCTCCCCCAACGGCAGCTGCTTCTGCACCCCGCCATTGTTAAAGGCTACCATGGGCATCCCGTATACCACACAGCTCTCCTTATCCTGCCCAACCGTGTAAGCCCCCGCCCGGCGCATCCGCAGCAGATTGGCCGCGCCATCCGCCCCCATCCCGGTCAGGATAATCCCCATTGCGTTCGCCCCGGCAACCATCGCCACCGATTCAAACAATACGTCTACCGAAGGACAGTGCCCGCTCACCTTGGGCCCCGGCTCGCTGCGGACATAATACCCCTTGGCGTCCTTGGCCAGCCGCAGGTGGTGCTCCCCCGCCCCAATGATGATCTTCCCCCGCTCTACCCGGTCCCCCGGCGCAGCCTCCTTCACCGACATCTTGCAGATGCGGTCCAGCCGCTGTGCGTACATATTGGTAAATACCGGCGGCATATGCTGGACGATCACAATCCCCGGCGTGTTGGCCGGCAGATCCTGTACCACCGCCAAAATGGCCTCGGTCCCCCCCGTAGAAGCCCCAATGGCTATGATGGGCGGGTCCTTCTCCACCCGGGTAAGCACCAGCGCAGGCCCGGATGCAGCCGCAACCGGTGCCGCCGCCGTGCCGGCAGCCCCCCCCGCGGCAGGCGCCGCAGCCGGTGCCGCCGCCCGGGGCTTGCCCACCTTGGCCGATGCTGCAATGCGGATCTTCACCGAAAGCTCGGTGACAAACCGCTTCATCCCGTCCGGCCCCTTGATCTCCGGCTTGCGGATAAACTCCACCGCCCCGGCGCTGAGGGCATCCAGCACCCGGATAGGGGCGGAGCTGACCACCACCACCGGCACCGGGTGTACCGGCATCAGCTTTTTCAGGAAGTCAATGCCGTTTAGCTTGGGCATCTCTACATCCAGTGTCACCACGTCCGGCTTCAGCCGCTGGATCTTCTCCATGGCGTCCATGGCGTCTACCGCCATCCCCACCACCTCGATGCGCTGGTCCCCCGCAAGGGCGCCGGAAAGCGCCTGCCGGAAGAAGACCGAGTCGTCCACGATCAGGAGCTTGATGGTCTGGTTAAAAGAGGTAAGAGCCATGCTGGGATCATTCCCTTCTCTGATAGATTGCTGGTTGGACGTATTGGTACCGGGTGTTGTTGCCGATGCTCTCCGAGTGGCCGATGAAGAAGTACCCCCCTGGGGAGGTCCAGTCGTAAAATTTGTTGATGATGCTGTCCTTGGTGGGGCCGTCAAAGTAGATCATTACGTTGCGGCAGCAGATCAGGTCAAAGGGCCGCTTAAAGTGGAAGGGCTCCATCAGGTTCCCCGGCCGGAAGATCACCTCCCGCCGCATCCGTTCGCAGATCTGGAAGTTGCCGTCCGGCAGGGTGTCGATGTATTTTGTCCGCCAGCTGGGGGGCAGCCCGTTGAGCTCCGCCTCGGAGTAGATGCCGCTGCGGGCCTTGGTCAGCACCCGCATCGAAATGTCGGTGGCCAGAATGGTGGTGTCCCACTTCCCCTTGCGGGGGCCAAAGTACTGGTCAATCACCATGGCCAGGTTGTACGCCTCCTGCCCGGAGGAACAGCCGGCGCTCCAGATGCGGAACTCGTTGTTGCGGCGGGTCTTTTCAAAGTAAGGCAGCACCACCTTGGAGAGGTAGTCAAAATGCTCCTGCTCCCGCATAAAGAAGGAGAGGTTGGTGGTCAGCTTGTTGAGCATGGTGGTCATCTCGGTGCCCGACTGGTCCTTGCGCACCAGGTCCAGGTACTGCTGGAAGCTGGTGATCCCCCGCTGGTGCAGCTCGTGGGAAAGCCGGCTCTCGATGAGCACCCGCTTTTTGGTCAGGTCGATGCCGTATTTGCTCTTGACAAAGGTGGTAAGCTCGGTAAACTCCTGGTCGGTCATCCGCACCATGCGGTCTTGGGCATTGTTTTGTGGTTTCACGGTAAGGATCGCTCCTTCTCTTTGGTTGGTCTTGCAGCTGGCGCAAAAAGGCCCCCGGAAGGGCTTGGGCATACATCCCCAAGCCCCCCAGCAGCCCCCTCGCGCTTTCTGGGAAAAGCCGTTCCCCGCCGGTGCCCCGGAGGGGGTGATTGCCTTTTTGTTCCCCGCGGACAGGAATCAGTAGGGCCGCAGGTCGCTTTGGAAGAACTTGTCGCAGTCGATGTTCAGCACCACCTTGCCCCCTACGTTGGCAATGGAGGAAAGGTAGCGGTCCCCGGTGCGGGCGGAGGATTCCGGCGGCGGGTTGCGGATGGCGTCGTCCATCGATACCACGTCCGCCACCATGTCCACAATCAGCCCCACCTGCATCTCCGAGATGTTCACCATGATGATGCAGGTCTTGTCGTCGTAGGCCCGCTCCTCCTGGCCGAACTTGAGCCGTACGTCGATGATGGGCGCCACCTTGCCCCGGAGGTTGATGATGCCCTTGAAGTAGCCGGGCAGCCCCGGGATGCGGGTGATGGGCTGGACGCCGATGATCTCCGAGATGTACAGCAGCTCGATGCCGTAATAGGTGTCATCGATGAGGAAGGTGAGGAAGCGGCCCCGCAGGTCCTCCAGGCCGTCCTCGGTTTTTACCTGGATACTGGTTTCGGTGCTCATGGGTAAAACCCCCTTTATTGGTCAGTGGTAGGAATTAAGCAGGTTGTTGGCGTCAAGGATCAGGCTGATGCTGCCGTCCCCCAGGATGGTGCAGCCCGAGATGCCCATCTGCTTGATCTCATACTTGGCAAGGAACTTGGGGAAGGGCTTTACCACCACCTGCTGCTCCCCTAAGAGCTCGTCGGCAAAGATGCAGGCAACCTTGTCGCTGTTTTCAATCTGCATGATGATCCCCTCGTGGAGGTCCGTTACCTCTGTGGGGATGCCAAAGAGCTGGTGCAGCCGGATCAGGGGGTAGCACTGGCCCCGCAGCATGATCATCTCGGTGCCGTCGGTATCGGTGATGACCTGGTGCTCCTCCGACAGCTTAAAGGACTGCTTGATGGAGGTGATGGCCAGGGTAAAGACCGAATCGCCCACCGCAAGCTCCATCCCGTCCACAATGGCCAGCGTCAGGGGGATCTTGATGGTAAAGGTGGTGCCCTCCCCCTTCTTGCTGTCGATGGAAAGGCTGCCGCCTACCTTTTCCAGGTTCTGGCGGACAACGTCCATCCCCACCCCTCTGCCGGAAAACTCGGTGACCTCCTTGTTGGTGGAAAAGCCGGGGAGCATGATGAAGCCGTAGATCTCCTTGTCGGTGTACTCGCTTTCCGGCTTGGTCAAAAGGCCGTTCTCCCGGGCCTTCTTCATCAGGATGCCGGTATCCAGCCCCTGGCCGTCGTCCGAGATGGTGATGACGATCTCCCCGCCGATGTTCTTGGCAGCCAGGGTGATGCGGCCCTTGGCCGGCTTGCCCTTGGCCAGCCGCTCCTCCGGCTGCTCGATGCCGTGGTCCATGGAGTTGCGGATCATGTGCATAAAGGGATCGCCGATGGCCTCGTTGATGGTCTTGTCCACCTCGGTGTCGCCGCCCTCGGTGATAAAGTCCACGTCTTTTTCCAGCTTTTTGCACATATCCCGCACAATGCGGTTCATCCGCTGGAACACCCCGGAAAGGGGCACCATCCGGATGGACATCACCACGTCCTGGAGCTCGTCGGTGAGCTTGCGCAGCTCCCGGGCCGCCTTGTGGAAGCCGTCTAACTTGAGGCCCCGCAGCTCCGGGCTCCCCACCACCATCGATTCGGAGGTGACAAGCTCCCCCACCAGGTCCATCAGCTGGTCCAGCTTGGACTGGTTGACGCTCACCAGGCTTTGCTTCACCTTGCCGGCGCCCCCCGCGGGGGCCGCCGCCGCGGGGGCGGGGGCGGAGGACTTGGCCGGAGGGGCGGAGGGCGCCGTCCCCGCCGCGGGGGCGGCAGGCTGCACCGCGCCGCCGGCCTCGGGGGCAGCGGCAGGCTGGTCCGGCTCGATGATCTCGTAGGTCTTGATGTTTACCGCGCTTTCGATGGCGTGGAGGACATCCTCCACCGAATCGGCGGGCTTAAAGTCCAGGATAAAGCCGTTTTTGATGATCTCGGAGCAGAGGGAGGCGTCTCCCTCCGGGTTGGCGGGGATGGTATCCAGGCGCAGGCAGAGGTCCTTTAGCTGGGAGACCAGCATAAAGGCCCGGATGTTCTCCATCTGGCAGCCATCCTCAAAGAAGACCCGCACCCGCACCATGCCGGGCTCCCCGGCGGGGGCGGCAGGGGCGGGGGCCGGCGCAGCCTCGGCGGCAGCGGCGGCGGGGGCCGGGGCGGCCTCCCCCTTCATCACGGCGGCAAGGCGCTTCAGCTCCCCAATCATGCCGCTGGGGTCCTTGTTGGCCTCCCCGCTGTTCTGCACCGATTCAATCTCGGTCTTGAGAAAGTCGGAGGCCTGAAAGACCAGGTCAAAGAGGGTTTCGTTGACGTTGGCCATCCGGGCGGGCTCCTCCCGGATGATAAAGAAGACGTCCTCCACCGCGTGGGCCAGGGTGGAGATTCCGGTAAACTCCATCATCGCCGAAGAGCCCTTGATGGTGTGCATGGTCCGGAAAATTTCGTTGATGTTGTCCTCGCTGAAGCTTTTGGACTTTTCCGCCTCCAAAAGGATCTCGTCCAGCTGCTCCAGCAGGGTGGTGCTCTCATAAATAAAGACTTCCAACATCGGTTCCATACTGGGATCAATAGCCATTGCGCTTCACCTACAATTCCATCAGACTTGGAAGCCTAAGGGGGCTTCCCCCGCTGTTCCGCAAAGGGGCACCGCTGCCCTGTGGGGTGCACACGGAACGCATTATAAGGCTTTATAGATGATATTCGGCCGCTTCTCCAAAAACCCAACCAAAACTATTGTGTTATTTCGGTTTTGTACGATAATTATTATATGGAGAATTACCGATGCCGGCAGGAGCGCCCTGGCGGCGGATTCTATATGGATAGACACGATGGATGGGAGGGGAAGGGGCGCCTTTGACTGCGCCCGGCGATGCTATGGCGGATATATTACGGGTAACGACCCCTCTGATCAACAAAAGCCAATCGGTGGAGACCAAGCCCAACGTGGAGATCTCCACCCAATTCCCGGTCCAGGACCCAACCCGGGTGCCCCGGCCCGGGGCGCAGTCGGAGCTTTTGCAGCAGAACAACGGGATGATCCAGCAGGAGGACACCTCGGCGCTGCTCCTCAACCTCCTCAAGGACCCCTCGGTGACGGTAAACTTCCTCAAGAGCATCTCCTCCATGGAGGCGGTCATCAAGCTGCTGCCGGTAAACAACAGCCCCTTTACCAAGGAGATCGAGCAGATGTTTGGGGAGCTGCTGGTGCCGGCGGACCAGATCGCCGCCGAGATGGGGCGGCAGGAGGAGGGCTCCACCTACTTTAAGGGGGAGATCTTCGAGCTGCTGCGGGAGGTGGTCCGGCAGAGCCCGGAGCCCGGGGGGGAGCTCCAGGGGGCGGTGGTCTCCTTCCTGAAGGCCCTTACCCTCTTCCACACCCGGCGGGAGGCCCTGGGCTCGGTGGCCAACAGCCTCCAGTACCTGGCGGATACCCTCTCCTCCAGCAAAACCCTGGCCGGCAGGCTGGAGGAGCTGGCCAATTCCTACCGCCAGGAGGACGCCCCGGAGCGGTTCCCCACCCTGCGGCAGGAGACGCTGAGCCTCTTAAAGGAGGTGGAGGAGAGCATCCTCTTTTCGGATAAAACCGAAAAGGTGGTGCGGATGGCCATCTACAACCTTTCCCGCTACAACGACAACGCCACCTTTTTGCAGGAATCGGTATCCCGGATGATGCTGCAGCTGCGGGGAGACAAGGCCCGGGAGGGCTTTTTGACGGCGCTGGAGCAGCTGCTCCAGGCGGAAAAGGCCCCCCAGGAGAAGCGCCCCACCGCCCTGGCCATCCTCAGCCGCATTCTGGAGCGGCAGATGGCCAACGAGGACCTGATGGCCCTGAACGCCGAGAAGATGGAGAAGATTATCCACAGCCTCCTCTCCTCCCCCTGCAACTTTACCCCCCTGCTCCACTATGTGCTGCCGGTGCAGTACGAGGATATCCAGTCCTTTGCCGAGATCTGGATCAACCCCAACGGCGGGGAGGACGACCGGGACCGGCCGGACGACGGCAGCCGGGTGATCCATATGCTGCTGGCCTTTGACGTGGAGAGCATCGGGCGGTTTGAGCTGGAGCTGTTTGTGCGGGAAAAGGTCATCGACTTCGCCCTCTACTGCCCGCCGGCTTATACTAAGGTGTACAGCGAGATCCGAGACAATCTGCGCAGCTGCGCGGGACAGACGGGGTACCGCTTCGGGGAGATCCGGGTGGACCGGCTGGACCGCCCCCGGTCGCTGATGGACGTCTTCAAATCGCTGCCATACAAAAGGACGGGTGTTGATGTCAAGATCTAAGAAGAGCAAGGCGGTGGCCCTGCGATATAATGTAACAGAGGACCTGGCCCCTATCGTCATCGCCTCGGGCTACGGGGAGGTGGCGGAGCGGATCATCGGCATCGCCGAAAAGCGGGGCATCCCGGTCTTCCGGGACGACAGCGCGGTGTCGCTGCTCTGTATGCTGGAGGTGGGCAGCAACATCCCCCCGGAGCTCTACGAGGTGGTGGCGGCCATCTACTGCCAGCTGCTGCGGACCTCCTACCGGCTGAAAAACGGCCACAACCCGGAGGACAAGGAGCCATCCTGACCCCCCAGCAAAGCTGTGAACCTGTATTCACAACCGTTTGACGCAGTCAGGCCAGGTCTTTTCCCGCCCTGCCGCGTTAAAAAACCTTGCAATACACCAAGTATTACTGCGGTTTTTTGCCTTGCAGGGCGGGAAAATCCCTTGTCCTGTCTGCATCATCCGGCTGTGAATACAGGTTCTGTGTTTGAAAGAGATATGACCATATCAGGAGGACAACGACGATGCAACTGAGCAACTACAACGACTGCGTCTGCGAGGTAAAAAACCTGGAAAACAACCTCATCGCCACCGGCACCCTGCGGGCGGTAAGCGAGGATATGCTGGAGGTACAGGACAGCGGCAGCCACCTGCCGCTGCTGACGCTGGACACCAAGGTAAAGCTGATCATCCACAACACCGAAAAGGGGACCCAGGTGCTGGCGGGGCGGGTGTACATCTCCGCCCCCACCATGATGCGGGTGCGGGAGCTGGAAAGCTTTGCAGAGCACGACCACCGGCGGTTCTTCCGGCTGGCCATCGACCACAGCGCCACCCTGATCATCCCGGTGGGGATGACCGATAAAAACGGCCGCCGCCTCCCCCCCAAGCTCCCGGTGCGGGTAAAGGACCTGAGCCTCTGCGGCCTGCTCTTTGAGAGCTACCAGGAGTTTTCCATCGGGGACGAGCTGCGGATCAACATGACCATGGTCCGCAACCAGATGGAGACGCTGCGGATCGTCATCCGCCGGGAGCTGAAGCGGGACAGGGAGAACGTCCACGCCTACGGGTGCGAGCTGAAGGAGCTCTCCCCCATGACCGAGCAGCACGTCAACGCCTATGTGCTGGAGCAGCAGCAGCTGCAGATCCGCAAGAGCAGGGGTAACGGCAGGGATCGATAAAAAGGAGAGGGGGAACCGCCTATGCGGGGCAAGAACAGCGGCAAGAGCCGGAGCAAGGGGAAGGAGCGGGCCGGGGAGCGGGCCCCAAAGCCCCAGCAGCCACAGCCCCAGGGGAAGGACCTGCTGTTCATCCTGGACATCGGCACCCGCAGCGTCATCGGGGTGGCGGGCCGGCTCCGGGACGAGATGCTGGAGGTGCTTTGTGTCGACTGGGCGGAGCACTCCGAGCGGGCGGTGGTGGACGGACAGATCGAGGACATCCAGCAGACCGCCAAGGTGGCCGGCCAGGTCCGGAGCCGGATGGAAAAAAAGCTGGGGGTATCCTTCCAGGAGGTCCACGTGGCCGCCGCCGGGCGGGTGCTGAAAACCGAGCACGCCTCCTGCGAGCTGGAGATGGACGAAAACCGCCCCATTGCCGAAAAGGAGCTGGCCGCCCTGGAATCCATGGCGGTGCAGAAGGCCTACCAAAACCTGGCCGCCGGGCTGGCGGAGGGGGAGCCGGCGGATTTTTCCAGCGTGGGGCACACGGTGGCGGGGTACACCCTGGATGGTTACAGCTACTCCACCCTTTCCGGCCACCGGGGCAAAAAGGCGGGCATCGACCTGATTGCCACCTTCCTGCCCAGCGAGGTGGTGGAGAGCCTCTACACCACCATGTCGATGCTGGGCCTCACCATCGCCAGCATGACGCTGGAGCCCATCGCCGCCATGAACGCCGTGGTGCCCAAGGAGCTGCGGCTGCTGAACATCGCCCTGGTGGACGTGGGGGCGGGGACCTCGGATATCGCGGTGGCGGACAAGGGGACCATCTGCGGCTACACCATGGCCACCGTGGCGGGGGACGAAGTCACCGAGCGGGTGATGCAGGAGTTTTTGGTGGACTTTGGCACGGCGGAGCGGATGAAGTTTGCCCTAAGCGCCGGAGAGGAAACGATTGAATATGATGACGTGCTGGGCTTCCCCTACGCGGTAAGCCGGGAGGAGCTGACCCAGCGGATTGAGACCACCGTCCGGGACCTGGCGGAGCGGATCGCCCAGGGCATCCTGAGCATCAACGAAACGGCCCCCAAGGCGGTGTTTATGGTGGGGGGCGGCAGCCGCACCCCCGGCCTCTGCCAGATGGTGGCCCAGGCTTTGGGCATCGAGGATAACAAGGTGGCCATTGGGGGCAACAACTACATGAAGCGGCAGATCATCGCCGACCCCCAGTACCTCAGCGCCGAGTACGCCACCCCCATCGGCATCGCCGTTACCGCCATGACGGCGGGCAACGGGGAAAACTTTGCCGTCTCCCTAAACGGCAGCCGCTTGCAGCTGCTGGGCCGGGCCATGACGGTGATGGAGGCGCTGCGCCGCGGGGGCTACCAGTACGGCCAGATCATGGGCCGTTCGGGGAAGAACGTGGTCTTTGAGCTGGACGGCAACCGCCAGATCGCCCGGGGGGGACTCCCCACCCTGGCGGAGATCCGGGTAAACGGCAGCCTGGCGGGGCTTTCCACCCTTTTACAGGCGGGGGACGAGATCGCCTTTGTCCCCGCCCTGGACGGCCAGGACGCCGCCCCGGTGGTGGGGGACTACGCCAGCCCCTGGGAGCCCTTTGGGGTGGAGCTGTTCGGCCACCCGGCCAAGGCGGGCACCCGGGCCTGGGTGAACGGCAGCCCTGCCGGGGGGGACCGGCCCATCCGCCAGATGGACCAGGTGACGGTAAAGCAGATCGATACCATCGGGGCGCTGCTGGAATCGATGGGCTTTGGGGGCCAGGAGGGGGAGGTGGCCCTGAACGGGGTCCCCTGCACCGGCCCGGACCAGAGGCTGCACCCCGGGGACCGGGTGACGCTGCGCCAAGGCCAGACGCCTCCCGCCCCCATCCAGGAGGAGGGGGAGGAGCCGGAGGAGGAACCTCCCCCGGCAGAGGTGACAGCGGAGGCGCCGCAGGAGGACTGGGAGGCGGAGGACGCGCCGGAGCTCCCGGAGGAGGAGCCGATTCCGGAGGCCCCCCCGGCCCGGCCGGCGGGCCGGAGCCTGCGGGTGGTGCTCAACGGCAGAGCCCGGGAGCTGCCCCCCAAGGAGGACGGCAGCCGGTACCAGTTTTTTGACCTCCTGAACTTTGTGGACATCGACCCCAACGACGCCAGGGGGGAGCTGATCTTGCGGCGGAACGGCGGCAAGGCGGCCTACCTGGACCTGCTCACCGAGGGGGACGAGGCGGAGATCCGCTGGTCGGAGGAGACCATCTGATGGTGGGAGGAACGGCGGGCAGATGCAGACAAGAAAACGGGAGGCCCGGGGGGGCCGGGAGGGAAGGGCGGCAAGGGGCATTTCGGTGATCAGCTACCTTTGCGCCCTGACGATGGCGGTGCTGCTGGCGGCGGAGGTTTGGGGCCCGTGGCGGCACAGCGGCGTCACCAAGGTGTACCTCCCCTACCCGGTGCTGGAGCTGCCGGTGCCGTCCGAGGGGATCCACAGCGGCTCGCTGACGGCCTCGGCAGAGGACCCGGGCATCCCCCACGCCCCGCTGATGGAGCGCCGGGGGCTGGACCGGGAGGAATACCTGAGCCTGCTGCGCCAGTACACCTGGGAGGGGGAGCACCTCACCTTCCGCTGGAAGGGGACCAAATACCAGCTTTACTACGTGCCCGCTAAAAGGACCACCACCCCGGTACCCATTCCGGCGGGGCACGGCTACACCATATCAGGGAACGACGAGGACGGATTCATCGCGGCGGTTTGGGAAAAATAGCTGCCGCGCCGACAGAAGGAGGAGTGAAGATCGTGAACGCGGTACAATCCTACTGGATGGGCCAGGCCATCTCCAACGGGATGTTCACCGGGTACGCCCGTGCCAACAATATGCGGCTTGCCCAGATGTTTTCCCGCACCATTGAGCGGACGGGCGGGGTACGGCCCACCCCTGTTGACCAGACCATCGGGCTGAACCCCTCGGTAACGGGGAGCGCCCTTACCGGCAGCATCACCACCCCCCTGCGTCCCCGGGCGCTGTCCTTCCAGGAAAGCGCCTTCCTCAAGGACTACCGCAACCAGATGCTGGACCTGCGGCGGATGGCGGCAAGGGCACAGTCCGGCTACCGGGACCCGGCGGCGGCGCTGGCGGCGGGCTCGGAGGACACGGCGGTGGTGGAGGCCACCGGGCGGCTTGCGGCGGAGGATGACGAATACCTTGTAACGGTGGAGCAGCTGGCCTCCGGCCAGGTAAACCGTTCCGCCGGGATGGAGGCCCGGGACCCCATGCCCACAGCCAGCGGCTCGCTGCGGCTGGAGACGGACAAGGGGAAATTTGACTTCTTTTTGAGCGGGGCGGGGCTGAAGGACAACCAGGAGATGCTGGAGGTTTACGCCGCCCGGATCAACGGCCGGGACACCGGCGTCACCGCCTCGGTAAAAAAAGAGGACAGCGGCAAGGTTTACCTGGAGCTAAAGAGCGCCGAAGGGGAGGAAAAATCCTTCACCGTTAAGGGGACGCTGGCGGAGCGGCTGGGGATCAGCCAAACTGCCGAGGCCGGGAAGAAGGAAGCGGTTTACACGGTGCGCAAGAACGGCGGGGAGGAGGAGCGGTTTACTGCCAAGACCAACAGCGTTACCATTGACGACCGGATCAAGGTAGAGCTAAAGGGGGTAGGCAGCACCCGGATCGCCCACCGGGACGACGGGGCGGAGGCTTTGGCGGACCAGGTATCCCAGTTAGTGAACAAGTACAACGAGGCCCGGGAATTTTTACGGAAGAACAGCGACGGGCGGGCGGGGGTACAGAGCCAGCTGCGGCGGATGGCGACGCCGCCTACCTCGGAGCGGTCGATGGATCTGATCGGGATTGGGGCGAAGCGGGACGGGAGCTACAGCTTTGACCGCAAGACGTTTTTGGCTCAGGCACGGCGGTCGCCGGAGCTTACCCGGAGCGTGGTGGATAACTTTGCCAAGGGGTTAAGCTGGGACGCGGAGCAGGGGATGAAGGAGAGCTCCGGGAGCCTGGTGGGGACGCTGGAATATACGCAGCGGGTGGAGGACAACCAGAAGAACCCCATCAATGTGATGAGCACCTACAGCAAAAGCGGAATGTACAACCTGATGAATCTGTACGCGGTAGGGGTGCTGATGAACCTGAACGCGTAGCCTGTCCCACAGGTTGTGCCCGCCGGGGCTACCCGGCCGCAGGTCCAGGGCCGCGCAGGCCCTGGTCGCTCCCGCAGGAGCGAAACTCCCCAGGACG
>JAAWGY010000042.1 GCA_022795575.1 Angelakisella sp.
AAACCGCAGCAATACTTGGTGTATTGCAAGGTTTTTTAACGCGGCAGGGCGGGAAAAGACCTGGCCTGACTGCGTCAGACGGTTGTGAATACAGGTTCTAAGGGGTGCTTTGGCGGACACAGCAGCAAAGATTGTCCCTGTGTTCAGCAGGACGACATGAATAAAATTTATCCTGTGGTGCGGGAGTGCGATGTGATTGTGCTTGCCAGTCCCCTTTATTACTGGAACCTGAGCGGTCAAATCAGAACCGCTATTGACCGCTTGTTTGCGTTGGAAGAGGGGGACGGCAACCTTTTGAGAGGGCACGGCAGGGCCTCTGCCCTGTTAATGGCCGCAGAGGGACACGGCTTTGAAGATGTGCTTGCCTACTACAACCACTTGATGGAGCATTTGAAGTGGAGCAATCTTGGTCATGTTCTTGCCGGAGGAAACGGGGACCTTGGAGATATTGCGGGAAAACCCGAAATCGCAGCCGCTTACAGGCTTGGGAAATCGATTGTATAGCAAAAAAGCGAATGGATTTATTGGCTAAAATGCAAAAAAAGCTTTCGTTGGGGTAGCTGCTCGCCTTTGACGTTGGGCGGCTCCAGTCCAAAAAGGGAGGCGGCAGGCGGTTGGTAAAGACCGCCTGCCGCCCTTTTGACCTTGCCCCAACGTTCCGTCCCCCGGCTCTGGGCAACGCCCCACCGCCGGCATATCCGCCTATTCTGCGCAGCAGCGCCTGCGGGACAGCCCGGACAAGCCCCCCGCCAAAAAGAGGAACAGCAGGTACACCCCGCTGACCAGCGCGCCCCCCAGCAGCAGGTCGGTGAGGGGGGCGGAAAAGCCCCGGGGCACCGCCCAGGGGAGGTAGACCCCCCGGTAGGCCGCTGTCCCCGCCAGCAGGGCCAGCAGCGGCAGCGCCACCCACTGCCCCCAGCGGATGCCCATCCCCGTCACCATCAGCAGCCGCCGCAGGTTGAGGAGGCCGGTAAAAAGGTTGGACAGGATCATCACAAACAAAAAGCCCTTCATCCCCGTTCGGGGCACCAGCAGCGCAATCAGGGCAATCCTCCCCACCGAATCGTAGACGCTGTACCGGAAGGTGGAAAGCTGTTGGTTCAGCCCCTTCAGCACCCCGTCCACCATGCTCTCCAGGTAGAGGAAGGGCATCACCGGCCCCAACACCCGGATGTAAAAGGCCACCTCCCCGTCGTGGTAAAGCACCTCCCCCAGCTCCCCGGCAAAGAGGGTAAACAGCCCCCCCATCAGTACCGAAACGGTAAGGGTGATAAGGATGGTGCGGGAGATAAGCCGGTCCAGCAGCCCCCTCCGGCCCTGGGCGTAGGCCTCGGTGATCTCCGGCAGCAGCAGGGTGGAAAGGGTGGCGAGAAAGGAAAAGGGGAAGAACAGCACCGTCATTGCCATCCCCTTTAGGGCGCCGAACTGCCCCAGGGCCGTCTCCCGGCTCCCCCCAAAGGCGGCGAGACAGCCGGGGACCATGACGTTCTCCAGGGTGCGCAGGGCGCTGCCCACATACCGGGTGGCGGCCACCGGGGCGCCGATGCCCCACAGCCGCCGGAGCACCCCCCGGGCGGGAGCCTGCCCGCCGGCGGGCCGGAGGCGGCGGAGGTCCCGGCGGCAGCCCTGCCAGATAACGGCGGAGGAAAAGAGCTGGGCAACGGTGCCCCCTAACACCACGGCGGCGCAGGCGGGGCCTATCCCCCGGGGGAGGGCGGCGGGGAGAAGGGCCACGATCAGCCCCATCCGCAGCAGCTGCTCCCCCAGCTGGGCGGCGGTGGGGAGGGCCACCGACCGCCGGGCCATAAAGTAGCCCTGGAGGCAGCTGGCCACCGCCACCAGCGGGAGGCTGAGGGCCAGAATCCGCAGCGAGGCGGCGGCCTGCCGGTCCTTCAGCCACCCCTGGGCGATGAGGTCCGCCCCGGCAAGCTGGACCACCCCGGCCAAGGTGCCCAGGGCCAGGGCGGCAGCCAGGAGCTTGCGGCAGAGGCTCCAGAGGCGGCTGCCGCCGCTGAGGGCCAGCTCCTCGGTGATCATCCGGGTAGCGGCCACCCCCAAGCCGGCGGTGGCCACGGTGAGGAAGAGGTTGTAGACGGTG
The DNA here is from genome assembly GCA_022795575.1 of Angelakisella sp. GTDB lineage: Bacteria > Bacillota > Clostridia > Oscillospirales > Ruminococcaceae > Angelakisella. The sequence goes on from JAAWGY010000042.1 coordinate 2,099, forward strand.
GTGATCAGCTGGTAAAGGCCCATCCCCTGGGCCCCGATCTGCCCGGCCAGATAGACCCGGAAGACCATACCGATGCCCCGCAGGGCCAGGGAGGCGGCGGTGAGGATGGCAGTGTTCTTCAAAAAGATCCCCTTGTTCACGGCAGCGCCCCCTTTCCCTCTATCCTATGCGGCGGGAGCTGGGAAAAGACGACCCCTCCGGCAGCCGCGCCGGAGGCGCAAAAAGCCCCGCCCGCCGGCGGGAGCCTTCACCGGCCCCCCAAAGCACAGCGCCCGGCGTCCAAAGCAGCTCCGGCGGGGCTGTATTTCCCGGTGGCGGTTTCACCCCCAATCCCACACCTGTTTTGCAGGAACACCGAAAAAACTTGCATTTTTTTAGCAAAACCCTTGATTTTTCCCGGTATTTTCGGTATGATGGATGACGGAAATCACATAGCGGGGGCACAGCAGCGCCCCGGCGCAGCATTTATTTGTGAGGTGTTTTTTCAGCCATGCCAATGGATCTTTTAGCGGTGATCGAGCGCAAAATGCCCACCTTCTCCAAGGGGCAAAAGCTCATCGGCAGGTTCATCACCCAGCACTACGATAAAGCGGCCTTTATGACGGCCTCCCGGTTGGGGGACACCGTGGGGGTCAGCGAATCCACCGTGGTACGCTTTGCCACCGAGGTGGGCTTCGAGGGCTACCCCCAGCTCCAGAAGAACCTACAGGAGATCATCCGCAACCGCCTGACCACCGTCCAGCGGATGGACATCATCGACGGCCAGATCGGCGGGGAGGACATCCTCTCCTCGGTGCTAAGCCGGGTGCTGACCCAGGACAGCGAGAAGATCCGCCGCACCCTGGAGGAAACCGACCGCGCCGCCTTTGCCCAGGCGGTGGAGGCGATCGTCACCGCCCGGGAGGTGTACATCCTGGGCATCCGCAGCTCCAGTATGCTGGCCAGCTTCCTGGCTTTTTACTTTAACCAGATCTTCCCCCATGTCCGCTGCATCAACTCCAACTCCACCAGCGAGACCTTCGAGCAGATGTTCCGCATCGGCAAGGAGGATGTCTTTATCCCCATCAGCTTCCCCCGGTACTCCCAGCGGACGCTAAAGGCCGCCCGGTACGCCAAAAGCCGGGGGGCAACCGTCATCGCCATCACCGATTCCACCTCCGCCCCCCTGGCCCAGGCGGCGGACATCCTGCTGCTGGCCCGCAGCGAGATGGCCTCCTTTGTGGACAGTCTGGTGGCCCCCCTCAGCGTCATCAACGCCCTGATCGTGGCGGTGGGCCTGCGGAAGAAGGACGAGATTACCCGCACCTATGCCACCCTGGAGAGCATCTGGGAGGAGTACCAGGTGTACGAGAAGACCGAGGGGCCGGAGGAGAAGCAGGGGAGTTGAGGGGCTGCGCGGCATCCGGCGGCGCCCAAGCCAAAGAGGCGGCATTTCTGCCGCCTCTTTTTGTGTTGCATCCAAGGGCAGGACACTACTTGCCGCTGCCTCTGATAAACCTGCCCCAGCCTGGCTCGGCCAGAATCTTGTCCTCCTCCATCACCACCCGGCCCCGGACAACGGTGGAGACCACCTTGCCCCGGAGCGTCTGTCCCCAAAGGGGATCCAGCTGTGGCTTGGAGTAGATGGGAAAGCCTTGGTCCACCGTCCACACCCGCTCCATGTCGCAGACGGTAAAGTCGGCGTCGGTGCCGATGCGGTTGCCGCACTTCTCCTCCCAGCCCAGGGCCCGGGCGCCATTGATGCTGGTGATCTCCACCAGCTTTTCCAGTGTCAGCTTACCGGCGTTGACGGCGTCCAGCAGCAGGCTTCCGTAGTAGTCCTCCCCCGCCACCCCTTGGCCGGAGGCAAAGGCATCCTCCGGCCTGTAGTGCTCCGGCAGGTGGGGGGAGTGGTCGCTCCCCAAAACATCGATGGTTCCGTCGTTTACCGCCTGCCAAACCCGGTCCCAGTCAGGGGCCGCCGCGTGGCCCAGGGGGATGACGCTGCCGTTCCTCCGGTTGTATAGGGTATCAAAGCGGCGGATGCTGGTGGGAAGGATCTCCACGCTGGCCAGGATGTCCATATCCCCCTGGCGCTTCAGCATCCGGACAAGGTCGATGTACCCGTCGTGCCAGCAGTGGAGGGCCCACCACTTGCAGCCGGTCTTTCGGAAGAAGTAGGCCAGCTCCCAGGCGGCGCTGCTCATCTCCTCGTCACCGTAAAGCTGGCAGAGGACGTTCATCAGCGTCTGTGGCTCCCCGCTTTCCTTGATGCGCTTGACGTTGCCCAGGTACCAGTCCATGTTCATGGGGTGGATGGAAACGTACTTGCCGGTCTTGGCCGCCTCGGCCAGGCACTGGTGAAGCTCCCAGCTGTCCCCGCAGCGGAAGTTTTCCTCCAAGGGGGCGGCGTTTTTCATCTCCATGATCTTAAAGTACGAGGCCCCGGCCTCCGCCAGCGCCGGGAGGCTCCCCTGCCGGAAGGCCAGGGGGCTGGGGATGGGGGCGAAGTCCACCACCGCGTGGCGTTCCCCGCAGTCCACCGCCATCCGGAAGTCACCGGGGGAGGCGATGGAACGGGTAAGGTTGTTGGGCATAACGCATACGCTGGTGACGCCGCCGTGGGCCGCCGCCATGGTGCCGGTGGTGTAGTCCTCCTTGGCCTCCACCCCGGGCTCCCGGATGTGGGTGTGGAAGTCGATCATCCCGGGGAGGACATACTTGCCCCCGGCATCGATGACCCGTTCCGCCCCCGCCCCAACGCAGCCGCCGATGCAGGCAATCTTCTCCCCAATAACGCCGATGTCCGCCCGCTGGAAGCCGTCGCCGGTGTGGACCATGCCGTTTTTGATGAGCAGGTCAAATTTCATTGTGTATATCTCCCTCTTATCGCCGGCCCGTCAGGCCAGCCCCTTCCTCTCCGCCAGCTTGCGGAAGGCCGCGGCCATCCGGTCCATGGCGGCAAAGCTGTCCTTGTCCTCCCAGAAGCAACCGGCGATGAGCCGCAGGTGGCCGTTGCCCATGTCGCCGTAGAACTTGCCGTCGTTGAGGCTCACCAGCGCCTCCTCCGCCAGGTAGGCGGTGATCTCGCTGGAATCCCCCAGGGCGGATACATCGATCCAGACAAAGAACCCTGCCTCCGGCAGCGCCATCGAGACGCCGGGGATGCTGTTAAAGAGCCGGTAGGCGTACTGCCGGCGGGCGTCGTACTTGCTCATGTAGTCTTGGATAAAGCTGTCGTCCCGGAAAGCGGGCATCACCGCCAGCTGGGCCAGGGTGCTGGTGGCCCCCTGGATGTTGACAGCCGCGCCGAAGTAGGTGTCCATGATGACGTCGTTGGCGTAGGTCCACCCCACCCGGAAGCCGCTGAGCCCCATTCCCTTGGAGACGGAGCAGACGGTGACGGTGCGTTCCCACATCCCCGGCAGACGGCTGATGCAGACCATTTCGTGGCCTGGGAAGGCGGTGTCCTCAAAGGCCTGGTCGCAGACGCAGATCAGGTCGTGCCTGACACAGAAGGCGGCCAGCTCCTCCAGCTCCCCCCGGGTGTAGACGGTGCCGGTGGGGTTGTTGGGGTTGGTGAGCAGCACCATCTTGGTTTTGGGCGTCACCCGCTTTTCGTACTCCTCGACGCGCAGGTGGTACCCGTCCTCCGGGTAGGTGGGCACCCGCACCGTCACCCCGCCCAGCAGCTCCGGGTTCAGGAAGTTGCTGGGGTAGCTGGGGTCGTGGACCATCACCTCGTCCCCGGGATTGATCCAGAGCATCATGGCAAAGATCAGGCCGTTATCCGAGCCGGGATTGATGATGATGTTCCGGTCCGGCTCCAGCTTAAAGCCGTATTTCCTCTCGATTCGGGCGGCGATCAGCTTTTTCAGCTCCGGGCTGCCGATGGGCATGGTGTAGTGGGAGGGGAAGCCGTTCTGAAGCTCCTTGATGGCGGCGTCCAGCACCGGCTGGGGGATGGAGGGATCGGGCATAAAGGGGTCGGCCCAGCTCATCAGCGCCACCCCGGCGGCCTTCATCCGCTCCGCCACGTCCCCCACATCCGCCTTTTGGGCGGTGGTAAAGAGGCCGCCGTCCAGCTTGGCAAAGGCGGGGCGCATCTTGCTTTTCATGTTTTCCATTGTTGGAATACCTCCTTATCGGGTTTTGATAGAGAGCCCCGGGGATTGCCCGGGGCCCTGTTGGTCAGGGGTATGCAGCTTCTTACTGGATACCGATCATCGCAAAGACAATGGCGATGATGGTGGCCAGGCTGGTGTTGAGAACGGTGGTGACTGCCAGGTGCTTGTAGCCCTCCTTGTGGGTGACGTTGCAGGCGTTGAGGGTGAGCACCACGGCGCTGTTGTGGGGCAGCGAGTCAAAGGTGAGGGAGGAGGCGCAGATAACCCGGACCAGGGAGGCGGGGCGCCCGCCCATGGCCAGCAGGGTATCCTTGAAGCTATCCAGCACAAACCGGACGCCGCCGGTGGCGGAGCCGGAGACCGCGGCGATGGCCGCCACCGCCACAAAGGCGAAGATGTAGGGGTTGCCACCGGAAATCTTCTCCAGGCCGGAGAGGAGAAGGTTGTAGCCCGGCACGGCGGTTACGATGCTGCTGAAGCCGATGATGGCGCAGGTGGAGATCACCGACTGGGAGCTCTTGGCCGCCTTGTTGAGGGTGGCAATGGTGCCGGAGACACCGCCGATGCGCCCCCAAAAAAGCAGGATGCAGACGATGGCGCCCAGGTAGAGGGAGGCGTAGGCGGGCACGCGGAAAACGTTGAGGGCCACCAGCACCACACCGATGGGCGGAATGACCAGGGCGGGATGGGGCAGGCCGGTCTTGTTCAGGTCCACGTCAAAGTTCTCGCCGGGCAGCGGGACAAAGTGCTCCCCCCGCTCCCTGGCCTTTTGGCCCTGGCGGTGCAGGTAGTAGCCGTTGGCCGCAAAGAGGAAGGCCGACATAACGATACCGGTGACGGGGCCGGCTGCGGCGGGAACGCCAAAGGCCTCGGTGGAAAGGACGTTGGCGGTGGTAGTGACGCCGGGGAGTGTCTGCTGGGAGACACAGGCGCCCAGAACACAGGCGGGGATGAGGGAACGGGGGATATCGCCCACCTTGAAGAAAGCGCAGGCCAGGGGGTAGACGGTAAAGATGATGACAAAAACGTTGATGCCGCAGAAGACCAGCACCCAGGAGACGGTGAACACCGCCAGGACGATGGCCTTGGTGCCCGCCTTCTTGATGATGGCGTTGGCCAGGGATTCGGTCATGCAGCTGGCCTCTAAGAAGCAGCCCAGCAGCTGGCCCCCCAAAAACAGGGGGAACATGGTGATGATGGAGTTGGCCACGCCGCCCAGGTAGGTGGAGTAGCCGCTGATGAGGCCCACCCCGCCGGTGGCCGCCACTAAGAAGGCGGCCAGGCTGGACAGGATAATCAGGTTCAGGCTCTTCAGGGAACCGACGACGATGATGACCAGCGCGGCTAAAATACCGATAAAGCTGATGATTTCCATACTTATCCTCCTCATGGTCGGGACCGCCGGACCGGACCGGGCAGTCCCGCCGGTCCGGCAGCCTCTTGGGGAACAACGGTTTAGATCTCCTTATAGAGGTTCCACTTGTCGTTGTAGCTCTCCGGGGCAATGACACCCTGGACAGCGCCCTTGGTCCAATCGATGGTGGTGCCGCCGGCCACCTCGTAGCCCGGCCCCATAATGTGGAAGCCCCGCTCCTTGGCCTCCCCCGCGGTAAGGAAGGCCCTGCGGCCGCTCTTTACCACCATAGCCACCTTCCGCATGGCGGCGATGTCCTTGTCGGGGGCGCCCTCCACGGCGATAAAGTCGGCGGGCCGGCCGGCGGCCAGGACACCCGCCCTGCTCCCCACCAGCCCGGCGGCGCCGGAGGTGGCGGCAGTCAGCGCCTGGGCAGGGGTCATGCCACATTCCACCAGCAGCTCCAGCTCCCGGATGATGGCCACGGTGCCCTCCACCGGCTGGGAGGGGAGGATCCCGGTACCGGCGCCGATGGCGACACCGGCCCGGATGGCCTCGGCCACCACCGCCTTGTGTTCGGCGGCATATTGGGCAGGGGTGCTCACCAGGCAGGGGACGCAGCCCATCCCCTTTTCGGCCATGGCGGCAAGATTTTCCTTGCCGATGCGCCGCCCCTCCAGGATGATATCCGCCCCGGCATCGATACAGGCCGAGACAGAGGGGTCGCCGCTGGCCGCTGCCATCACCCGCTTTTCCGCCCCGTGGGCGTGCTTCACCAGGTCGTGGAGCTCCCGGTCCGACATCTCCTGGTGGTACTCCCCGCCCAGGCTGGCCAAGGGCTTGCCGCTCACCTGGAGGGTGACGCCGTCCAGCCCCCGGGCGATGTGGATCCGCATGGCCCGGCGGAGCTCATCGCTGCCGCTGGCCATGGCCAGGCCGTACCTCTCGTGCCCGCAGCCGCCGGTGACGGCATAGGTGGGGCCGCAGGCCAGGATGCCGGGGCCGAAGAACATGGTCTTCTGGATGGCGGTTTTCAGGCCGATGTCGATGTTGTTGGGCATCCCCAGGGCCCGGACGGTGGTAACGCCGCAGTTCAGCGCCTCTGCCGCCGCCCGGTAGGCGATAAAGGTCCGGTAGGCGGTGCCGATGTTGTCCACGTAGTCGTCGGCGCCGGGGTGGAGGGTATCCAGCCGGGCGGCGCAATCGATGAGGCCGGGGAGGACGGTACAGCCGGCAAGGTCCACCACCTCGGCGTCCGCCGGGACGGAGTAGCCGTCGGCGGCGCCGACGTACTCCAGCTTATCCCCCAGGGCAGCAGCCACCTTGACCGGGGTCTTGCCCCGCTCCGGGGCCACAAACTGGGTGTGGGCGTGGCTCACCGCCAGCAGCCCCTTTTCGATGACATCACCGGCGCCGGTAAAGATACGGGCGTTTTGATAAACGGTAACAGACATTTCTACCTTCCTCCTTTACCACTTGATGTAGGTGCCGCCGCCTACATCCATACCGGGGGCGACGGGGCTGTAGCGGCGCAGCGTCATACCGGGAACGGTGCTCCAGACCAGGCGGCAGCCTTTGGCCACCAGGCTCAGGTTGCGCATATCGCTGATGTTCTGGTCGGGCTTGCCCTTGACAGCGATAAAGTCGCCGCACTTGCCGGCCTCCAGGGTTCCGGTAAAGCCGATGGTGTCGGTAAGGCGGGCCGGGTTGCTGGTTGCCGCCTTAATGGCCTCCATGGGGGTCAGCCCCGCCTTGACCAACAGCTCCATCTCCCGGACGGTGGCGTTGGTGCCGTCGATGGGGTCGGAGGGCAGCAGGTCGGTGCCCACGCAGATGGTGACGCCGGCCCGGATGGCGTTGCCGATCGAGGCGCTGTGGGCCTCGCCGGTCTCGTCCAGCTTGCGCACCTGGAATTCGGGGCTGCCGTGGCCCACCAGGTAATCGTGGCAGTTTGTCACCGAAAGGGTGGCCACCAAAAAGGCTCCCTTCTCCTTCATCAGCTGGGCGGTCTCCATCTCCATGTGGTAGGCGTGCTCCACGCTGTCGCCGCCCAGCTTTACAAATTCCTGGATGGGCTTATCCCCGCCCAGGTGGGCGGCAACCCGCTTGCCGGCGGCGTGGGCCACCTCCACCACCGCGGCGATCTCCTCGTCGGTCATCTGCTTGTCCGCCATCCCCTCGTGGGCGCTGGCGGCGCCGCCGGTAAGGCCGATCTTGACAAACTGGGCCCCCTTGGCGATCTCCGCCCGGGCGGCGGCGCGGAACTCGTCGGCGCCGTTATACATGGTGGAGATGTAGTTGTTCCAGGCGTGGCCTCCCACCGCGATGTTCAGGGCGCCGCAGGGCACCACCCGGGAGGCGAAGATCATCTCGTTTTCCACCGCGTCCCGGATGGCGTAGTCGATATCGTCGGGGCCGCCGGCGGAGCGAATGGTGGTAATGCCGCAGTCCAGCGCCTCGCAGGCCCGGCGGAGCATCAGCAGGCTCCGGTAGGGGACGCCGGGCACGTCAAAGCGGTAGGGCAGGTAGGGCATGGTCAGCCCCAGGTGGGCGTGGACGTTGTAGAGGCCGGGGGTCAATGTGTAGCCGGTCATATCCACCACGTTGTCCGCATTCGTCACCTCTGCCGGAAAGTCCGGATAGTCTGCCATGCTGCCCACAAAGAGCAGCTCGTCCCGGTTGCCTCCCTGCTGGGCCTGGAGGTCGGTTTTGAAGACGAGGATACCGTCCTCGATGGCGGTATCGTGGACGCCGTCGACGATGCGTCCGTGGATCAGATAGGTTTTTCTCATCGTTTAGCTCCTTTCCTGTCTATTGATTTGACCAATGCAAGGGCACCGCCCCCGATGGCGGGTATGCCGGTGCCCGCAATGAGCTGTGCATCTTTGATGGCGGTATTGCTGCTCCATCTGCCTCCTTGTTTTGTACTTTATTTCATTATATCATTGTTATTTCTTTCATGCAATGAAATATATTTTATAGCATTCCAAAAAATTTGATGAATTTTGTTGCATATTGCACAAAATCGTCCGGTTTATATTAAAATTATACAATTACCCGGCCGCAACTAAATTTTTCAACTTTGCTGATGGTAATTTTATCCAGCCATCAGGGGGATTTTGGGCAGCAAAAAAGGGACCCTGTTGTGTGACAGAGTCCCCGACGGTTTCCCTCCCAATTATCCCTTGTGGTGGAGGTTGCGCAGGTGCATATAGACGGTGTTTTTACTGATCCCCATCAGTGTGGCGCACTCCTGCACCCCGTTTTTCAGCTTAAAGATGCCCCGTTCATCCAACCGGGCGATAATCTCCTTGTTCCGGTTGGGGGCGGTGATGCTGCCAAGAGCCCGAACCTCCTCCGTCACCTCCCGGAGGGTATGGGCGATCATATCCCCGATATCGTCCACGTAATTTTCCAGCCGGGCAGTGGGAGGCGCTGCCGCCGAAAGGGCCGGCGCGGCATCCACCCCCAACGTCTTCAGCACATCGGAAAGGGGGGTGTTCATATAGAAGTTGATGCACATTAGGCCGATGATACGGTCATTCTCCCCATAAATAGGGATGGTGGTGGAGCGCAGCGGATCCCCAAATTTGTTGCTGCTGAAGTAGGAGGAGTAAACATCCTTGCCAGCCTTGCGCCGGATATTTTCCAGCCAGAAAAGGGCCAGGTCCGTAATCGGGGCCCCTTCCTTGCGGCCGGTGTGGTAGCCGTTGATAACCTTGATGGCGGAATGCTCCAGGTCGTGGAGGCTGTGCAGGACGATCTCGTAGCCGTTCCCCAGGTACTCGGACAGTCCGTCGCAGAAATCCCGGTACGAATCAAGAATCGCATAGTCCACCTTTGTAAGCTCGATGTCAATCTTTGTATTATCGTGTTTCATGAAAAACGATTCTCCCCGCAGTTCAGTCTTTCTTCGGTGTGCTGAAATATTTTGCATTCTGTAGTTTACAGAGTAACATATTTTTGAGACAGCGTCAATGGGCACCGGAAAATTGTGAAGGTACACTTGCTCTGGGGATATGGGGTAGCCGGGGTGGGGATGGCTGGGCTTTTAGGTGAGTGGTCCCAAAATGCGCCCGCCTCCAGCGCCTTTGGCGCGCGGCGGGCTGTTTTGGGGAGAAAGCGGCTACACCTAACCCCGGCCGCGGTTTGCGCTTCCCCGCCAGGCGGCTACATAACCGCAATAGCCCCCATCCCCACCCAAAAGCAGCTGCCCAAAACCGCGGCCTAACGGCCTGCAACAAAACGGCAGGGCCTGTGCCAAAAACACAAGCCCTACCGTTGTGATAGTCAGCCTGGGGAGTTTCGCTCCTGCGGGAGCGACCAGGGCCTGCGCGGCCCTGGACCTGCGGCCGGGTAGCCCCGGCGGGCACAACC
>JAAWGY010000043.1 GCA_022795575.1 Angelakisella sp.
AGGCGCAACCGCCGCAGGCGGCTCTTAGCGCCTGGAAAAAACCTTGCAATACACCAAGTATTGCTGCGGTTTTTTGCCTTGCAGGGCGGGAAAATCCCTCGTCCTGCCTGCATCATCCGGTTATGAATACAGCTTCTTAAGCTCCCGCGCTTCCTTTTTGCCCGGGGGAGTTTACGCCCTTGCCCGGCGGCGGGAGCGGTGGTAGAGGTACTGCCCGTACCCCACCCGGCAGGCGGTGTAATAGGGCAGGACATAGAGGGCCGGCACCACCAGCAGGCAGGCGGCAAACCAGGGGAGGAAGGAGAGGTCCAGCCCCACCAGCCGCCACCGGTGGCCCCGGGTGCACCGCACCGAAAGGGCGATGGCCTCGGCGGCGGTAAAGCCGTAGTCCGGCCCGATGAGCAGCAGCGCCAGGGCGTACCGCTGGCAGTAGACCCGGGCCAGCAGCAGCCACACCGCCGCCGCAATCCCCCCGATGACCGCTGCCGCCACCCGCTCCCCCGGGGCCAGGGCCAACAGACGGTCCCGGAGGAGCCAGCAGAGCCCCCCCGCCGCCCCGATGGGGCCAAGGGTGACAAGCCCGGTAACGGCGCCGGTGTAGAGCCGCACCCCCAGGGAGCGGAACCACACCCAGTTGGTGTAGGGCCACAGCAGGGTGGAGACGGACCGCTGCCGCCCCGCCCCCAGGGCGGAAAACCAGGCGGCGGCCCCGGCGCTGAGGGGGGCCAGCAGCGCCGCCCGCACCAGCACCGCGGCGGCGGAGATCCACAGCGCCCCCATCTGGCCCCGCCAGTCCACCGCCGGGGCGGCGCCCCCAAACCAGCCCAGGTAGTGCCCCACCAGCCGGAAGATGGCCTGGTCCATCAGCGATACCGCCCCCCAGGTGGCGGCCCAAAGCAAAAAGAGGGCAGCCGCCGGGCCCGCCCGCCCCCGGAGGGCCCCCCGCGCCCATCGCTTTACCTTTCGCTGTAGCTTCATCCCAAAAACTCCTCCTTCCGTTTTTTTCCAGGAGGAGTATGGACGGGAAGCGGGGGTTTATTCCGGCAGTCACAGCGGCTGGTCGTTTTGCAGGATCAGGAAGGGCCCAACCTCCATGTCGTACTGCCGGTAGTCCAGGGCCATCATGTCATAGAGGTAGCCCTTTACCTCCTGGGCGGAGGAAAAGAGCGCCGCGGAATAGGGGGATTCCGGGTTGGTCTTCTCAAAAAGCAGCAGCTTTTCCCCGGCCTCCGCCAGAACAGCGGCGTGGGAGGCGCAGATTCTGCCGTCGTATTCGGTCCAGAAGGTGATGAGGGTGCAGCCGCCCTCCCGGAAGGAGATGCCGCGGCTTTGCCATTCCTCCCGGACGGCGGAGAGCATCGCCTCCGGGGTAGGCTCCCCCTGGATGGGGACGGGGTTAAAGAGGGTGAAGTAATCCGCCACCGTCTCCTCCTCCCAATGGAGCAGCGGAAAGGGGCGGTAGGCCCGGTGCTCCTCCGTCTTTTCCCGGCCAAAGAGGATGTCGCCGTCGGTGTAGAGCCACGCGGTCTCGCTGTCATAGCAGTCGAACGCCTCCCGGCTGACGGGCTTTTCCACCGTGATGCTGTGCCGGTCCAGCTGGAAGGCCAGGATGCGGCAGAGGATGTCGTGGTAGTCCCGCCCGTTTTTCCGGTACCATTCCCGGGACATGGTGGGGTAATCGCCGTAATCCACGGTGGTCCCGTCCAGGGTGGTAAAGTCCTCCGCCAGGGTGAAGGCGGGGCATTCCGCCATACAGCGGTTGTAGTCCGCCACCCAGTCCATGGCCGTGTCCACCGCCTCCGCGGGAACCCCGGCCCCGGTGAGGATATCCCGGACGCGGCCTGCCGCCGCCTCGCCGGCCAGGTTGGTGTAGGTCAGCCCGGCGCTGCCGCCGGGAGGCTCCTCCCCAATGGCTGGCGTGCTTGCTGCCGGCGGGCTGGCCGGCGCGGGAGCCGGCGGCGGGCTGTTGGGGGCGCAGGCGCAGCACCCCAGGAGCAGGACGGCAAGAAGGGCGGCGCCCTTTCCCCCGGTCATCGCTCTGTCTCCCCGCCGGCGGCCGCGGCGAACTGCTCCATCGCCTGGGCCAGCTCCGGGTTCAGCACGGCGGCGCTGGGGGCGCCGTGGGGCATCACCCCCGCCACCTCGATGATCCGGTCCCGCATCCACAGCTGGGGGCTGGCGTAGCAGGTGTAGCCCCTGCCGTTGCCCGCCATCAGCTGCCCGGGGGCCAGCCGGGGCAGCGCCATGGTGGCCAGAATGGCCCGGATCACCCCCCCGTGGGTGACGATGGCCACGTCCCGCAGCTCCTCCTGCATCACCTGGGCCAGGATGGAGGAGAGCCCCACCGCTACCCGGCGGCTGAACTCCTCCATCGATTCCCCGCCGGGAGGGGCCTCGGCGACAGAATTCTTCATCCAGCGCAGAAAGACCTCCCCCTTTTCCCGCAGCTCCGGCAGGGTACAGCCGTCAAATTCGCCAAAGTCGATCTCCGCCATGGCGGGAACCACCTCCAGCCTGGCGTGGGGGTAGAGCACCCCCGCCGTCTGGATGCAGCGGGTCATGGGGCTGCAAAAAACGGTGTCCACCGGCGGGTACTCGTACTCCTCCCGCAGGGCGATCAGCTCCCGGATCCCCTCCGGGGAAAGCTCAACATCGGTGCGCCGGCCGGCATAGGCCCCCCGGCGGTTGGCCTCGGTCATGCCGTGGCGGATCAGGTGCAGGCGGTAGTTTTTCATAAAGCCGCAGTCCTCCTTTTTGCATCGATTGGAATCCTCTAAACATCATAGCCCATTCCCCCAAAAAAGCAAGCCTCCCGGGGACAAAAAATCGTTGGGAGAGGGCCCGAAGGGGAACAACAGTTTTTTACAAACTGACAAGGATTGCCCCCAAAAGTCTGTAGACTTTGACAGAAATATGGTTTCTCCTAAATTTTCCGACTTTTTTTGTGGACAAAGCGTCAAGTATATAATATAATAGCTTTTACACCATGTAAATCGCTGTGTTTGAGGGATTTGCGTGTATTTCCGTATGGTAAAGAGGGTGTGGCATGGTAAACTCTGAATTTCCACGAATTTTAACCCTTCTCCGCAAGGAAAAAGGGGTAAGCCAAAAGACAGCGGCCGCAAGCCTACAGGTTTCCCAGGCCCTGCTCTCCCATTACGAAAAGGGCATCCGGGAATGCGGGCTGTCCTTTTTGGTGCGGGCCGCCGATTATTACGGCGTCTCCTGCGACTATATGCTGGGCCGCACCCCGGACCGCACCGGCACCACCCTCTCCATCGACGAGATCCCGGAGGCCGACGCCGCCGGCAAGGAGAACCTCTTTCGGGGCGGCATCCTGACGGTGCTGAACAAAAAGCTCATCGCCAATTCCCTCAACATCCTTTTCGACAAGCTGAACAGGGCCGGCAGCACCGACCTGGTAAAGGAGGTCTCCGACTACCTGATGGTGGCGGTCTACCAGATGTTCCGGCTGGTCTACGGGGCCAACAAGGGCAACCAGGCGGCCATCTTCAAGCTGCCGGAGACCATCGCCCACCCCTACGCCAGCGCCGCCATGGAGATGCACTGGGCCAACGCCTCCGCCATCGCCCAGGATAAGCCCGCCGCCGGGATGGACCGGATCCAGCACCCCGAGGAGCTGGAGATGTCCACCGAGTCCATCACCGACGACTACCCCCTCTTTGGCACCAGCCTGCTGAACCTTGTCAGCAACGCCGAAAAGGCCATCGGCCTGCCGGGGAAGCAGGACTGAAGGCCCGGGCGGGGGACCTTCCCTGGGTGAGGCCCCAGGATACCGGCGTCGTATACACTGCCCCAGGCAGCAGCTTTGATGTTTGACAGGAGAACGCGATGCTATTTAATTTTTTATATGGATCCCACAAAAATACCAGCCACGAGGAGACCGAGGAGCCGGAGGAAAGGGTGGACGGCCAACAGACCGGCGAGGAGGAAGAGGACCAGGACTCCGGCTTTTTGATCCCGGACATCAACCGGGATATGCCCATCGACCTGATGGCCGGGGAGGACACCGTCCTGCTGACGGGGAAGCTGTCCTTTTTTGACGCCGACCGCCTGGTGCTAAAGCGGCTCCCCCGGATGATGAGCCTGCCGGTGCTGGATAAGGACAGCTCGGTGCGGATCCGGGGCTACACCCGGTCGATGATGCCCTTTAACCTGAACGCCAGTGTCATCCAGTCCTGCCTGACCAGCTGCACCCTGGGGGAGCTGAAGCTGATCCCCTACCAGAACAGCCGGAGCTACCTGCGGCAGCCGGTGGATGTGCCCGGGGACCTTTACCGCCTCAACGACAGCTACCTGAACAGCCCCCAGGAATGTCAGGTGCTGGATATCGGCGTGGGGGGCGCCCGTGTCGTCTCCGCCCGGTCCTACCCGGTGGGAACCCAGCTCCGCCTGGGGTTGGAGCTCCTTGAGGGCAGCGGGTACATGACCTTCCCCGGCCAGGTGGTCCGGGTGCGGGAAAAGTCCGACGGCCGGTACGAGTACGGCTTCCTCTTCGCCCAGCTGGTAAAGCGGAAGGCGGACAGCCTGGAGCGGACCATTGCCGAGGTCCAGAAGAAGATGAAAAAGACGTTGGCGGAATGATCCGGGGCGCCCTGCGCAGGGGTCCCCGGGCGGTGCCGCCGCTGTCCCCCTCCTATTTTGGAGGGGGCGTTTTTTATCCGCCGGCGGGCAGAGGGCCAGGGCGGCGGCATTTCGCATTGCGTGTTAGAGCCGGTGGGATGCTTTACTTTTTGAGCCAAAAATGGTATAATAAAAATGATTTACTGTCCAGAGGAACAGAACGAGGTGTGTTGTTGTGGGATACTGGGTTTATACGGATGATTACCCCGGCAGCGGTGGCGGGAACGGCCCCGATTGGAAAGAACGCCTTGGCTGTCTTGCTGCTTTTGCCGTTTTTTGCGCCATCGTCTACCTTGGCGTAAAGTTCGGCGTGGGAAACGTAGCCTCCATTGGAGCATTTTTGCTGTTAGCTGTCCTTATACTCTACACGGTCATTAGCTCAGGCTTTGACCGCACGGTTCTCCTGTGTGGGGCCATCGGGTTTCTGGTGGGCCTCCTCTTTTCGGGGCTCCTCGTGGGGTTTATCTTTGCCGGCGGCGCTATGAGCGTGTGTAATTACATTCTTTACGGAGATTACTAAGGCCACCCCTGCCCCCGGAAAGAGGGGTGCGGGAGACAGAAAGAAGCTTGAAAAAGGCGTGCGATTCAGAGATATTGGGCCTGTGTGTAAAAATCACGCTGGCCAGGTATCCGTTTGCCGGAAAGGAGGCGATCGCTTATGGCCCCGCGTTTTGCCGCCCTCGCCCTCTGCCTCCTTGCCCTTGCCGCCTGCTCCCCCATCCCCGTCAGCGTGGAGGACCTTCTGGACGCCCCCAGGCTTTCGGAGGAGCAGTACCAGCTGGAAAAAGCCCTCCGGGAGCAGCAGGAGCAGGAGATCAAGCTGAAGTACCCCCAAAGCGGCAGCTACCGCTCCGCCTTTACCTTCCACGATATCGACGGGGACGGCGTCGACGAGGCCATCGTCCTGCACAGCTACCAGAGCGGCGGCAACGCCCAGATCACCGTGATGGACCGGCAGGGGGACCAATGGCTGGTGGAAAAGACCCACCCCGGCCTCAGCCCCGATGTGGACTTTATCCGCTTTGAGGAGCTGCTGGACCCGGGCCAGACCACCATCGTCATCGGCTGGCGGCCGGAGGGCAGCGAAAGGATCGTGGCGGCCTACCGCTACCACGACAGGGAGTTTACCCTGCTGGGCAGCGAGGATTACGCCCAGCTGGCCATCGGCGACTACAACGGCGACGGCAAAAGCGAGCTGCTGATCGTCACCGCCGAAAACGCCGCCTACTACTCCCTCCTTTATATGGGGGAGAAAAACGGGCTGCTGGACGTGCTGGATTCCGTCTCCCTGGGGCGGCGGATCACCGGCTTCCAGCCGCCGGTTTCCGGGGAGGTGGCGCCGGGGGTGTTCGGCATCGCCCTGGACGCCTGGAACGACCGGGAGGAGCTCTGCACCATGGCTGCCTACCTGGCGGAGGAAAAGCTGGTCCTTCCCCTGAACGCCGGGGATGGCGCCCTGCTGACGCAGACACTCCGCCCCGGCGGCCGGGGGTGTGTCTACGCCCAGGATGTCAACGGCGACGGTGTCATCGATATCCCCACCCAGGCGCCCTTCCCGGGCAGCGAGGCCATAGAGGAGGACAACCGCCTTTGTGTCACCACCTACATGAACCTGGACGCAGGCGGCTTTACCCCTGTCCTGCGGGCCTTTGTGGATACCGAGGCGGGCTACCGCCTCACCCTGCCGGAGGAGTGGTTTGCCGGCGAGGAATCGGTGACAGCCACCCGCCGGGCGGGCAGCGGGGAGATCACCTTCTTCCTGTACGGCGGCGGGGATATCACCGACCGCAGCCGGGAGCTGCTCCGGATCCAGGTGGTGGACCTCCAGGCGCCGCCCCGGCAGTTCAGCCCCGATTCCTACTTCCTGATGGGCCGGCGGGGGAGCTTTGAGTATTACGCCGCCCTGCCCAGCGGCAAGGGGGAGGAGGGGTATTCCCTTACCCAGGAGCAGGTGCTCCGGCTGTTCCAGCTGTTGTAAAGGAGGAAGGAAAGCAATGACAAAGCGCATCTTGGTCTGCGAGGACGAGGACGCCATCCGGGAGTTTGTGGTGATCAACCTGCGGCGGGCCGGCTACGACGTGGTGGATGTGCCCAACGGGGAGGAGGCCCTGCGGGTTTACGGGGAGAACAAGGGGGAGTTTGGCCTGGCCCTTTTGGACATTATGATGCCGGGCATCGATGGCTTTACCGTCTGCAAGCGGCTGCGGGAGCAGGACAAATCCATCGGCATCATCATGCTTTCGGCCAAAAGCCAGGAGATGGACAAGGTAAACGGCCTGATGCTGGGGGCGGACGACTACGTCACCAAGCCCTTTTCCCCCATGGAGCTGGTGGCCCGGGTGGATGCCGTTTTCCGCCGGGTAAATATGGCCGCCACCATCCCGGAGCCGGAAAACGAGCTGCGCTCCGGCCCCTTCCTCCTCAACGTCCGCAGCCGCAGCCTCACCAAGGACGGGCGCCGCATCGACCTTACCCAGGTGGAGTTCCAGCTGATGGAGCACTTTCTGCGCAACCCCAACGTGGCCTTGGACCGCTCCTCCCTGCTGGCCACCGTTTGGGGGGACAGCTACTTTGGGGACGACAAGATTGTGGACGTCAATATGCGCCGGCTGCGGATGAAGATCGAGGACGAGCCCAGCAAGCCCAAATTCCTTACCACCGTGTGGGGCTTCGGTTACAAGTGGGTTTGCCCCGACCGGCCGGATCAGGAGAAGGACCAGAAGTAACCCGGGTGCCCATTATGGAGAAGGGAGGGGAAGGCCGTGGCGAAAAAGCGGATGAAGAAGATCACCAAGCGCTGGCTCATCAACAGCTTTGGGGTGGTGCTGGTGATTGTGGCGGTGATGGTGGTGGCCACCTCCGTTTCGGTGCACAGCTACTACTACAACGGCGCCCGGCAGTTCCTCCTCTCCCGGTCCGACGCGGTGGCCACCCTGCTGGAAAATTACTCCAGGGACAGCTCGGTGGATTTTTCGGTGCAGCTGCGCCGGCTGGTGGAGGACTACGAGTACAAGGACAAGGCGGAGCTGATGGCCATCAGCGGGGACAAAAAGGTGCTTATCACCTCCAGCGGCTTTGAGCCGGAGGAGGACCAGGAGATGCCTGACTACGACCAGGCCTACTCCTCCCAAACCGGGGTGGGGGAGTTTGTGGGGTATGTGGGCAACGAGAAGGTGATGGCCGTCACCGTCATGTCCCGGATTATCAGCGACGACCTTTCCGCCATGCGGTACGTGGTCTCCCTCACCCGCATCGACCAGCAGATCGTTACCACCATCCTCTTTATCTGCCTTTTGGGGCTGGCGATTATCCTTTTTGTCCTCTACTCCAGCCTGTATTTCATCAACTCCATTATCATCCCCATCGGCGAGGTGGGCCAGACGGCCAAGCAGATTGCCCAGGGGGATTTGGGGGTGCGGATCCTGGTGGAAAAGGACGACGAGATCGGGGAGCTTTGCGCCTCCATCAACAACATGGCGGAGGAGCTGAGCAACGCCGAAAAGGTGAAGAACGACTTTATCTCTTCGGTCTCCCACGAGCTGCGCACCCCCCTTACCGCCATCCGGGGCTGGGGGGAGACGCTGCTGGACAGCGGCGAACCGGACCGGGATACCTTCCGGAAGGGGATGCGGGTGATTATGGAGGAGACGGAGCGCCTTTCCTCCATGGTGGAGGAGCTGCTGGACTTTTCCCGGATGCAGAGCGGCCGGCTGGTGATGGAAAAGGAGCGGCTGGACGCGGTGGCCGAGCTCTCCGACGCCGTGCTGATCTTTACCGAGCGGGCCCGGCAGGAAAACAAGGCGCTGGAGTACCAGGAGCCGGAATTCTTTGCCCCGGTGCTGGGGGACCACAACCGGCTGCGGCAGGTGTTCATCAACATTTTGGATAACGCCCTTAAGTACTCGGACAGCGGGGACGCCATCACGGTGCTGCCCCGGCTGGCGGAGGGGGCGTTTTTGGTGACGGTATCGGATACCGGCTGCGGCATCTCGGAGGAGGACCTGCCCATGGTGAAGACCCGGTTCTATAAAGGCCACACCACCCGCCGGGGCAGCGGCATCGGCCTGGCGGTGGCGGACGAGATTATCCGGATGCACGGCGGGACGCTGACGCTGGATTCGGTAAAGGACAAGGGAACCACCGTTTCCATCACCCTGCCGCTGGAGGCCCCGCAGGGATAATCGCCCCAAGTGCGCCTCCCAAGAAAGGAAGTATCAAATTTGAGCACAAAGAAAACATCCATTGGGGGCCAGGCCCTCATCGAAGGGATTATGATGCGGGGGCCGGAGACCAGCGCCATGGCGGTGCGGCTGCCCGATGGCACCATCGATACCGAGACTTGGCCCACCAACAAGACCGCCACCATCCCCTGGTACAAAAAGGCCTACTTTATCCGGGGTATCTTCAACATGGTGGATACCCTGAAGGTGGGCTTTGCCTGCCTGATGAAGTCCGCCGAAAAGGCGGGGATGGAGGAGGAAGAGCCCAGCAGCTTTGAGAAGGGGCTGGCCAAGCTTTTGGGGGCCAGCGCCGCCCAGGTGATGAACGTCCTGGCGGTGGTGCTGGGCCTGGGGCTGGCGCTGCTGCTCTTTGTGGTGCTGCCCACCTTCCTCACCTCCCTGCTGCGGCCGGTGGTGGCAAGCGGCGGGCTGCTGGCCCTGGCCGAGGGCGGTGTCAAGGTGGTTATCTTTGTCTGCTACCTGTGGCTCAGCACCCGGGTTCCGGATGTAAAGCGGCTTTTCTGCTACCACGGGGGGGAGCACAAGACCATCGCCTGCTACGAGGCCGGGGAGGAGCTGACGGTGGAAAACGTCCGCAAATACCCCCGCTTCCACCCCCGGTGCGGCACCAGCTTCCTGTTTTTGGTGCTGATAATCTCCATCCTTACCGCCTCCCTCGTCACCTGGCAGAGCGCCCTGCTGCGGATGGTGCTGAAGCTGCTGCTGCTGCCGGTGGTGGTGGGCATCGCCTACGAGCTCATCAAGCTGGCGGGGCGGTACACCAACCCCGTCACCCGGCTGATCTCCGCCCCCGGACTTCTCCTCCAGCGCCTCACCACCGCCGAGCCGGACGACAGCATGATTGAGGTGGCCATCGCCGCCATGAAGCCGGCCATCCCCGCCGACGGCCAGTCGGACAACTGGTAAGCCGCCATGCCGGGTGATCACAACGCCCCCCTCCCCCGCCGGGACGGGGGCGAAACCTTGGAGCAGCTTTACCGCCGGGGCCGGAAGGCCCTGTCAGACCGCCCCGGGGCGGAGGGGGATACCCCCATGGAGGCGGCCCTTCTCTTCCGCGGCGTCTTTGGGCTGGGGCGGCAGGAGCTGCTGCTCCGGGGCGGGGAGGCGGCTTCCCCCGACCTTGCCGGGGCCTTTTGGGAGCTGGTCCGGCGGCGGCTGGCGGGGGAGCCCCTCCAGTACCTCTTAGGGGAGTGGGAGTTTTACGGCCTGCCCTTTCGGGTGGGGCCGGGGGTGCTGATCCCCCGGCCGGAGACCGAGCTGCTGGTGGACGCCGCCCTGGAGGCGGTGGTGGGCATTTCCGCCCCGGCGCTGCTGGACCTCTGCTCCGGCAGCGGCTGCGTCCCCGTCGCCATAGCCTGCCGCCGGCCCGACGCCCGGGTGACGGGGGTGGAGCTCTCCCCCGAAGCCTTCCGGTATTTCCGGGAGAACGCCTCCCTCAACGGCGCCGGCAACGTCACCCCCCTTTTGGGGGACGTTTTCGCCCTGCCGCCGGAGGTCCGGGGGCCCTTTGCCGCCATCACCGCCAACCCGCCCTACATCCGCCGGGGGGAGCTGGCCTCCCTACAGGCGGAGGTGCAGCGGGAGCCGGTCCTGGCCCTGGACGGCGGGGAGGACGGGCTGGACTTTTACCGCCGCCTGCCGGGGCTCTGCCTGCCGCTGCTGGCCCCTGGCGGGGTGCTGCTGCTGGAGATTGGGGAGGACCAGGGGAAGGCGGTGGCCGGGCTGGCCGCTGCCGCGGGCTTCCGCCAGGTGGAGGTGCGCAAGGATCTTTCCGGCCTGGACCGGGTGGTGTTAGGCAGGAGATGATGGGACACGGCAGAACCGGTTCTGCCGGAAAGACGATAGGGGCAAGACAGGCCGTCATGGTCTGCCTTGCCCCTTTTGGCTGCACAGGGCGGGGTGGTTTTCGGGGAGGTCTGCCCATCGGCGAAGTCCCAAGCCTCCCCGGATCTGCCTGTTCGGTTTTATTCAAAATAGAAGTTTTCTTCCAAATTCCGTGAAATGTCAACCATTTCTCATTTTTTTGTGGTATACTAAATATGGACAGAGGGGGGCTTCCCCATGGTAGTGTGGTAAGGAACTGTTCCTGTCTTACAGTGTCCAAAACTCAAGTCAAAAGTGGAGCGGTCATCGCAAAGCGTCCTTCACCTGCGGCCAGCCATCCCATTTTTGCCAAGGGCTGGTGCCGGAAGATTACAGGCAGGTTCCAAAGGAGGTGCTTTTCCATGGAAAACCGGGAATTAGCAGCAATGCACAGCAAGCTGGTCGTCTATCGCAGCAAGCTGCAAAGTGCCAAGGCAAAGGGCGATGTGGAGCAGGCGCGGCAGTGGCTGGAGGGGATCGCCACCCTCAAAAAGAAGATCGCCCTTTGCGCCGTCGCGCCGCCCCAGTCTTAAGGCGGTGTAGCGTCTCTCCGCAGCTTCAAGGGGAGCGCAAAAGCCCCGAAACACCCACCGCAGCTCCCGGCCCGCCGCCGGGGGCTGTTTTTGTGCCCAAAAGCGGCTGCGGCCCGTCAGGCGCTGGCTTGGGGGAGGGCGGGGCCGGAGGGGTTCATCCCCCCGCAGGGAATCAAAATCCGCCGGAGGCCCCACCCGACCGAAGGGAGGGAATCCCCCGCAGGGAATCAAAATCCGCCGGAGGCTCCACCCGACCGAAGGGAGGGGAACCCCCCGCAGGGAATCAAAATCCGCCGGAGGCCCCACCCGACCGAAGGGAGGGGAACCCCCCGCAGGGAATCAAAATCCGCCGGAGGCCCCACCCGACCGAAGGGAGGGGAACCCCCCGCAGGGAATAGGATCCGCCGGAGGCACCTTATCAGGCCAACCGGAAGGAGGGAGCGGGCCATTACGCTCCCCCCGCAAGGCCGCTGAAACCTGTCCCCCCGCAGAACCAGCCGCCCAACCAAGCATCGAGCAACCAAACGTTGAGATTGAGGCTGTCACCCA
>JAAWGY010000044.1 GCA_022795575.1 Angelakisella sp.
CCCTTCGGTCGGGTGGGGCCTCCGGCGGATTTGATTCCCTGCGGGGGGAGTGAGGGAGAGGATGTTTGTTGCTCCGTTTCGTTGTGGGGAGGGCAGGGCCTTTAGGCCGGTGGTCCCAAAATGCGCCCGCCTCCAGCGCCTACGGCGCGCGGCGGGCTGTTTTGGGGAGATAGGCCCTACTCCTAACCCCGGCCGCGGTTTGCGCTTCCCCGCCAGCAGGCTACAAAACCGCCATAGCCCCCATCCTCACCCAAAAGCAGCTGTTAAAAACCGCGGCCTGACGGCCTGCAACAAAACGGCAGGGCTCGTGCCAAAAACACAAGCCCTGCCGTTATTATAATCGTCCTGGGGAGTTTCGCTCCTGCGGGAGCGACCAGGGCTCTGCCCTGGACCCGCAAGCCTTTGAAAAGGCTTGACCGAAACTTTTACCGCCCTGCGGGCCTTTCTTGGACAGGCGCTGCGGGTTCTTTAATGCCTCGGGTTCAGCTTCACAATCTCCGCGCCCTTGGCCAGCGCCGCCATAATATCCGCATAGTGCTGGTTGCGTAGAATAAAGGTCTTGGAGTACACCTCACCCTTGCGTGTCGCCACATACTTCGGCGGCAGCTGATTTAAGGCATATGCAATAATGTCATTGCGGCAGGATTCGCAAGTGCAGCACCCCAGCGTCGACCGGGCCCGCTCAAACTCCTCCTCTACCAGGTATTCCATGATGTTCTTGTACTCAGACAACATAACCATTCGTCCTTTCTTCTCTGCCTCAAATCACATCGGCGCCAGCTTCCGCGTTGTCATCATCGCCTTTTTCTGCTCCCGGTATGTCTCCTCTACCATCGGCGCAAACTCCATCCCAAAAAAGGACGGCACCAAATGGGTGAATACATAGTCCAAATCCTCGGACCTGCTGATGGATAGCATCGTCTCCGCAATCACTACGTTTTTCAAAAAGTGGAAATTCCCCATGTATTTGGATGTGATAATCAGGTTGTATAGCACCCGCCCAATCTTGTCGGTGTCCGCAATCTCTACCGTCAGCTCCACCGCCTTGCGCAAAAAAGCATCGGGATATCTCCCCCGGTCCCGGACCTCCTCCTCCATGGCCAAAAGCCCCCGCTCCCGGCCTATGTAGGCCAGTACCGTCAGCTGCCGTACCACCGGCAGACAGTCCTGCTTGTCTTCCCGGCTACACTGCATCCGGGCGGACAGATATTCCGCGTCGATGGTAAAGGTCATGGATTGCCCCCTCTTGCTTTTTTGAAGCCCGGCTTGCGGCCGTAGGTACAGGACCGCCTATGCAGGCAGGCTCTTACTTCCCAATCTCCAGCGCCTTTAGCGCCAGGGATTGCACCAGCTTTAACGCCGTCAGGTTGGCCTCGTAGGCGTTGGAGGCCGCCATCAGGTCGATCCGCTCCTCGGTGCGGTTGACGTTGGGCATCATGACATACCCTTCCTCGTTGGCGTGGGGATGGGTGGGGTCGTAAACCGGGATGAAGTCCCGCTGGCTCTCCACTACCTCGGTGACGCGGACACCGCCACCCTTGACCTTGGCTGTCTCGGTGTTGAGGGCGTCCTGGAAGGTCAGCCCCCGCTCCCGGAAGACCACCTGCTTGCGCCGGTAGGGCTCCCCGTCGGCGGTGCGGGTCATGTCGGCGTTGGCCATGTTCTGTAGGGCGATGTCCATCCGGAAGCGCTCCGCCGTCAGGGCAGAGCCTACTAAATTCATCGAGTCTAACAGGGACATTTGGGGCTACCTCCTTTATTTGGCCGCCTGGTTGAGGACGTACCGCAGGTTGGTGAACTGTCCGCTGATCTTTTGGTACAGGTAAAGCTGCCGGACATAATTCTGGTAGAGCTTCATGCTCTCGGCGTCGGCGTCCACGTTGTTGCCGTCGGGGCGCATCTCGGTTGCCTCGTCGGTGAGGATGTGTGCCTTTAGGTCGTAGGCCCCCTTGGCCCCCGCCTCGGTACCCCGCAGCACGTCCTCAAAGGAGGCGTACTTGGCATTGTAGCCCGGGGTGTCGACGTTGGCAAGGTTGTGGAGGATGACCTCCTGCTGGAGGGAAAGCCCTTGCAGGCTGCCCCGCATCAGGCCAAGGGAACGGGTGTTGAAGAGCATCTGTGTATAACCTCCTTTGGCGGTCCCCCCGGGGAGGATCTCTCCTCCCCGGGGGCGCTGCTAATTCTCCTTTGGGGTGATCTCGGCCCGCACCGGCGTTTCCGCCTCCTCCGGGAGCATCCGGGCCATCACCACCAGCCGCTGGCTGCGGTCCTCCGCCCCCTCCTTTACCGTGCAGGTGGAAAGGGTGAGGATGTGGTCCTCCGGCCCTACCGTGACGCCGTAGTCGTAGATGGACCGCTCCATGGCCGCCTTGGCCAGGGCCTCCGCCCCCCCCTCCGGCTCGGCGCTGATGTAGTCAAAGTCGGTGCGGGTGTAAAACACGGCGAAGATCTCCCACTCCATGTAGTCCTGGATGGTGGAAAACCGGATCACCGGGGTTTTTGCCGCAAACTCCGGGTCGGTAAAACGGAAGAGCTGGGAAAAACGCGGGCCGTCCGGGTTATCCTTCAGGTCGCTGTGGCCGTAGATCACTGTGTTGGGGGAAAAGACGGCCCGCTCCCCCAGGGAGCACTCGTAATCGGCAAAGTAGCAGCCGTAGACGTCCGGCTCCTTCTTCTCGTTGGTGCGCAGGTAGGCAAAGTTGTCGTGGGCCTGCACCACGCTGTTGTTGATGCTGGTGCCGGGGATCTCCAGCCAGCCCACCGTGTCCTGGTTCTGCTGGGTGGCGTAGTCCAGTACCTCCAGCCGGTCGGCGTGGGTCTCGATGGGCTTTGTCACATCCAGCCGGGGGCCGCTCTGGCTGCTGGCGTCTACCATGGTGGTGCCGTTTTCCTCCGGCTCCTCCATAAAGAGCAGCACACAGACAATGCCTGCCACCAGGGCCAGCGTCAGCACCACGCTTAGGGCAATCAGGAGCTTTTTCATGGCTCCTCCCTCCCTGCGCCGGTATCCGGGTTCAGCTTGCCGCCAGAGCCCAGCAGATCCTGACCGTTGGAGACCATCCCCATCTCGTCGATGATCCCTGCCTTATCCTCCGAGCCGGCGATGCGGTGCTCCGGGGAGACGATGTAGGTGGAGAAGTGGTCCATGCTAACCGCCACGGTGCCCTTGCTGTTGCTCTTCAGGGAGCCGTAGTAATCGATGCGGTCCCGGTCCTGGTTGTAGTAGTGCCAGTAAAGGGTATCGTTGGCGTACCGCCGGCCCAGGCTGAGGTTGAAGGTGGCCGGTCCGGGGAGGGAGCCGTGGTAGTAGAAGTACATCATCACCACGTCGTCGATGATGTCGTCGTTGGCCTCCCGTTCGCTGATCAGGTCGTAGATGGCGTCCTCGTCCGGGGACTCAAACTCCATCCGGAAGTCGTAGATGGTCTCCTGGGGGATGACGCGGCTGAGGTTCTTGGCGTCAAAGCGAAGCGAGTAGTCGTTGCCCTGGAAGATGATGGTCTTCTCCGGGTAATCCTCCCGCAGGGTGTTGAAGACGCTGGCGCCGATGCGGGGGTACTCCTCGATCTTGACGATGATGGGGTTGCCGCTCTTCTCAAAGTCCACGTCCTCCGCCTCCAGAGGCTCCAGGTTTTTAAGCTTCTCCTCCTCGTTGCGGTAGACGACGATGTCGTAATTCTTCTTCACCGTCTTGTCGGGGGACGTCACCTCGATGGTGAGGTTGTTCTCGCCGTCGGCCAGGGCCAGGCCGTAGTTGCCGTTGTAGTCGCCAATCTCCCGCGTGCCGTTCAGCACCCGCATGGTTGCCAGGGGGTCCGCCGGCTTGGGGATGACATCCACCGACCAGGTCTTTTCGGTAACTGTCACCTCGTATTCGGTAACAGAGGACTTAAAGGTGGGGGTGATCAGGCCGTAGTTGACGGTAAGGCGCTTGAGGTCGGCGTTGCTGGTTTTTTCGATGAGGTTCTGGTTGGTAAACTCGATGGTGTACACCATCTTGGTGACGCCGTCCTCCGCCGTGACCTCGATGCGCACCTTCTGCTTGATCTCCAGCAGCTCAATCAGGTCGGTGGGGCTGCCGCTCTGGACCACGACGCCGTCCACCTTGATGGTGGCGCCGGGGTGGTTGGCGGTGGGGGTGATGATTACCCCCGGGGCCCCCTCCTTGACGTCGGCGGTGTAATCCAGCTTGTTGGCGATAAACAGGGGCTTGAAGTTTTCGGTATTATCGGTCTTCAGCGCCTTCAGGCGGGCGTCGCTGCTGGGCATCTCCCGGGTGATGTAGATGGTGTAGGTGATGGCGTGCTCCTCGATGCCGTCCTCCGGGGTGACGATGATCTGGAATTTCTTCTTGGGGTTATCCTCCCGGGGGTCCTTTAGCTTAAAGACCTTGGAGGTGGCGCCGCTTTCGATCTCGTAGGGGATCAGGCTGCCGATGATGCCCCCCAGCAGCCCCTCCTCGATGATCTTGATAGTGGCGTAGGGGTGGTTGGTGGTGGGGGTAAAGCTGACGCCGCTGGTGTTAAAGGGCACCGTGATGTCGTACTCGGTCTCGTCCGGGTGGAAGGCAAAGGTCTTGATGTCCGCGTTGTTCTGGTCCTTGAGGATCAGGGACTTGAGCTTGGCATCGGTGCTGGGCTCGGCCCGCTGCACCCGGAGGTAATAGGTCTGCTTGGCGTTGCCGTCCTCGGCAGTTACCACGATGATAAACTCGTCGTAGCCGCCCTTATCCACCACGTACCGCAGGTCCAGCACCGGCAGCTTGGGGCTGAGGGCGCCGGGGCGGAAGGTGAGGGGGTCCCCCTCCTTGACGGTGCCCTTCTCCCGGCCGTTGAGCATATCCAGCACGATTTTGCCGGGCTCCTGGCTGCCGTGGTACACCTGGATGTTTTCCACGTTGGGGTCGTTGGGGTCGATGTTCAGCTTGATCTCCTTTACCGAATAGGGGATATCCATGGTGTAGGTATCGGTATCCGGCTTAAAGTTGGGGCGGTAGGTCTGCTCGTTGTCGTCCGGGTCGGTGACGATCAGCCCCTTCAGGCTGGGGTCGTCGTTGGGGTCCTCCCGGCGGATGTTGAGGAAGTAGGACCGGGTGGTGCCCGCCGCGTGGGTGACGGTGCCCGCCTCGGAGGTAACGTCGAACTGCAGCCGCATCTCGCCGGTGCCCAGCTCCTGGAACTTCTTCTTCAGATCCTTGAGCCACTCAAAGGGCGGGTCGATGCCGTTGAGGCTTTCCAGCTGGTAGCCGTCGGGGCTTACCAGGTTGGGGCCATCGGCCCGCTCGTGGTTTTTGGTGGCCCGGATGCGCAGGCTCTTGGTGGAGTAGGGGATGAGGATGGTATACTCGGTCTCCTCCGGCTTAAAGCTCTTGATGAGGTTGTTTTCCGGCTTGGTGGAGTCGGCGTCCGGTAGGTAGACCTCCAACGAGGACATGGTGTTGTCATCGCTGGGGGGGTCCCGGACGATATCCAGCTGGTAGGTGGTCCAGAAGTCCCGCCGGGGGTCCTGGCTGGGCACCGTGATAATAAGGGAGTAGACCTTGCCCACCATGTCGGTGGAATTTGGGTCGCTACCGGTGGGATAGAATGGGATGTTCCTGCTTCGCTGGCCGTTCATCACATTGTAGTGGTCGCCGCTGTCCAAGGGGCCAGGGGTAGCCACCGGCTTTTTCAGGGTATCTATGAACTTGAATTCAATGGGATTGTCACCGCCCCGGGGGTCGTTGAGGGTAGGGGTAAAGGTGAGTGTATTGGACTTATAGGGGATGTGGATGGTGCCGGCGTTGCCGGTATAGGAAAGCACCTTGGGGTCAAAGGGGAAGATGATTTCCTGGCCGTCCTGGTCCCGGAGCATCAGGGACTTTAGGGAGCTATCCTGGCTGGGGGTGCTGTCGGTGATGTTGAAGCGGATGGTATAGGAATCCGGGCTTTCCACCAGGGCGTTGTTGCGCCCCTGGAGGTAGAACTTGATGTTCAGCGTCACCGTCTTTGGCTCGGCATCAGGGGGAAGCTGCTGGGCAGTGATGAGCAGTCCGGCCTTGCCAGCGGTGGTATTGCCGTTGAGACCAAAGGTTGTGTTCTTGATTTGGGCCCCGGGGCTGTAATTCATATAACCGCCGGTGCCCTCGCTGCTTTGGAGGAAGACGGCGTCAGCGTCCCCGCCGACCACCGTGACAATGGCGTGCTTGGCGGCGCCGTTCTTTTCGCCCAGGTCCATTTTAATCTCATACTGGTAGGGGTTGGCTGCATTATTCCAAACACTGATGCCACCCCGGTAGGCGTCCATGTTCACCACATGGGTGACATTGGGGGCTAACAGGTCGTTCAACGGTACCTTTTGGCCGGAGGCGCTGTTTTTGACGCCAAAGGTCTGGCTGACAGCCGTCACCTTTACCGGCTTGCCGGTGCCCTTGATGGTGATGTCCTTAACGGGAATAGACTGGCCGTCGATTTTGTCGGAGTTGGTTTTCTGCTGGGTGTTACCGTCCTTTTTATAGTAAACGGTAGCGGTCAGGTTGCCCTTTAGGTCGTCCTCCAAGGGGTTAATGGTGGCCGTCTGCCAATCGGTATTGCTACCGCCTAATTTTACCGCTTCGGTAGCAGCAGTCTTCTGATCTGTAGGAATCTCTTCAAACTCTTCCTTGGTCGCGTTCCAAATGTGGGTAGGCTCCCACTTCCACTCCACCCGGAAGTCGGCGCCGAACTGGGTAGAAAGGTGCCGCAGGTCGAAATTATCGGTGATGTAGTCCAGGGAATCCCCCTTGGCCAGCTTAATAAAGGCGCTGTCCTCATTAAAAGTGCCCTTGTCGGTTTCGCCGTCGCTGTCCCGCACCTGCTGCTCCAACTCCTGGATAGCAGACTGGGGGGTCATAACGGTAAGGAGCAGGGGCTCCACGGTGGGCATCCGGTAGATGAGCTCAAAGGTGGTGTTCTTATGGATATAGTTGTTGGGCTTGGGAAGAGGGACCGGCTTTTGGGTAGCCGGATCTTTAATGACATCTCCATTGGCGTCAACCAAATTGCCTTCTTCATCGGTTTCGTTGCTGTAGGAAAGACGGGTATCTACCTCAACAGTAATTGTCTCGTTGAGGTAGGAGATGGTCAAAATCAGCTTCTGTGCATTTTTGGGGTCACGGGAGGCGGATACCCGGCCGGGAGCTGCTGCCGTGCCGGTAAACCGGGTAAAGGCACCCTCCGGCGGGCTATTGGTAAAATCGATGTGGAACATGGGCGGGCCGGAGGAGGTTTCCTTGCCATCGCTGACGATGGTCATCCGGCTGTACTCGGTAATGGCGGCGTTGGTACGGAAGGTTGCGGTACCGGAATTGCTGTTTCCCACCGCATCGGTCTGGATAACCTCGCCGGTCATCAAGGTGGCATAGTACCGGCCATTGACGACGTAAACTGCGCGTCCCGGCTGGTCGGGTTCCAAAAGGGCCCCGTTGGGGTCCATAGGATTAAATTTATCGATAAAGAGGATAGAGCGCCTGCCGTTGGTTCGCTCGCTGATGGTAACACGGTTCAGACTGGGTGTAACCGGTATCTCGGTAGAGCTGGAATCACCGTCTATTTTCGCTCGGGTCAGGTCCAGTCCGGCAGAAACATAGCCGCTGGGAACAACCTCGTTGACATAGATGGGCCGCCCGGTGATGACGTAGGAGCTTTTAGGGTCCTCGCCATCCACAAAGCTCAGCTGGGGTGTTGTTACTGTCGCCGCCGGCGCGGCAAAGCCCGTCGTTGCGGACATGGGGAACGAGGCCAGCACCATCATCAGCGCCAGCCCAAAGGATTTGATGCGGATATGTTTCATAAGTACCCCCTCCGGTTCCGCGCCCTTGGTAAAAGAGCGCAAAATATCGGGTTTGTCAGTTTGCATTTTATCGATATTGCCTTCCCATACCTGCGATAAAAACAGATACTCTAATATAAACAGATTCGACCGGTTTTCCAAAAACTAAAGCGCGGCGGGATGGGAATTTTCGGCACCGGATGGCCACAAAGCCCGCCTTTTGCCGATATTTCCCCCCGCCCGCCCATCCAAAAGAGAGGAAAAACCGCCGTCACCGCCCGGTGGGGCTGTGCCGGCGGCGGTCTTTGGTTGTGGTTGCCGGGAGCTGGGGCGGGGCGGCGCCCCTCCTCCTGCTCCCCTCGGTTATCCCCCTGTCACCGGCGGCACCGCAATGGGGGTCTGCCCGGCGCTCCGGGAGTTTTTGTCCGCCTGGGCAAAGGTATCCCGCAGGTCGCTGATCATGGGCAGCACCTCGTCGATGGGGGCGTTGTCCTTGTGGAGGTTGGCGTCCACCAGCCGCCGGATAAAGTAATCGTACAGGGCGCTCAGGCTGCCGGAGATCTCGTACTGGGGGTCCAGGGTCTGGTCCAGGTACCGGATAATCCGCTGGGCCTTTTTCAGCGACGCGTTGGATTTTTCGTAGTCCTTCTCCTCGTTAAACTGCCGCACCGCCGTCAGCTGGGTGATCACCTCGTCATAGAGCTTTAGCAGCATCTCCCCCGGGGTCATGGTCATTACCGATTGCTGCTGGTACCGCTGGTAAGGGTTTACGGGCATATCATCTCACCTCGTCAGGAGCCCATCATCTGGGCCAGGTAGGAGCTTTGGCTGTTCATCTGGGAAATCAGCTGCTCCATGGTGTTAAACTGCTTCCAGTACCGGGTCTTTTCTGCCTCGTAGGTCCGCTTTAGGGCGGCTATCTTGTCGTCGATGGCCTTGATCTGGTCGTAGATGGAGTTATCCTTATCGGTGGCCGCGCCCTTGACGCCGGCGATCTGGACCAGTGTCCCGGGGCTGCCGGAGCTTACCTTGGCGGTCTTGTTGATGATGTCGTTGAGCTTGACCGCCAGCCCCTCCTCCTTGTCGGTGAAGAGCTTCATTACCCCGCTGGGGTCGGTCTCCAGCATCTGGCGGAGCTTGGCCTCGCCGTCGGTGGTAAAGGTCAGCTGGCCCTTGGTCTCCCAGGCGCCGGTCTCAATCCCCAGCTCGTACAGGGCGTAGCCGCCGCTGCTGGGCTTCTGGTACAGGGCGGTGCGCATCTGCTGCAAAAAGGTCTCGATGGTGGAATCCCGCCGCAGCAGGCCCTCCTTGGCCTTTTCCTCCCACAGCTCAATCTCCCGCTCGCTCATCTCCTTCTTTTGGGCGGCGGTAAGGGGCTGGTAATCCCGGTAGCTGGCGTCCTCGTCCAGGTAGTCGTTCAGCGTCTTTACCAGCTTGTTGTACTCGTCGACAAACTCCTTGATGCCGTCCATCATCTTGTCGGTATCCTGGCTGACGGTGATGGTATCCGCCTTGCCGTCAAACTTCTGGACGCTGCCGTCCTTCCCAACCAGGATGCCGTTGGCGGTGGTGGCGTTGTCCTTCACGCCGTCCTCGGCGTAGGTGTAGCCGCTCCCCGCCACGCTGCCGTCGGCGTTGTAGAGGGTGCCGTTTTCGATGTACTGCCCCTCGGTAAGGCCAGTGACCACGTTACCGGCGCTGTCAAAGATCTTGCCCGCCGCGGGGGCATAGCTGCCGCTCAGGCCGGTAAGGTCGTAGTTGATGCCGTTGATGGAGAAGTTGTTGCTGCTGCGCTCGGTGATCATCCCGTCCACCTTCACCAGGGCGTTCTGGCCGTCCACAAAGACGGCATTCTCCCCGGAGGGGGTGTCGGTGATGGCCTCGGCGCCAAACACATCCTTCAGCGCCGCCTTGATGTCATCCTCCGCGGGGGTAAAGGGCCCGTTGATGGTGACGCGGCCCTCGGCGTAGCTGTACAGGCCGTCGGAGACCTTGGCAAGGTCCTCCAGGGTGGTCCCCTCGTCGATGAGGTTGCCGGATTTATCGTAGAGCTTGAGGCCCAGATCCTTGAGGGTGGTTTTTTCGTCGGCGTGGCAGGTGATCTTGCCGTCGGCGTAGCTGTACCGCCCGCCGCTCTTCTCCGCCAGCTCCTCCAGGGTGGTCTCCTCGTCGATGAGGTTCCCCTCCTTGTCGTAGAGCTTGACATCCAGGGACTTCAGGGTGCTTTTGCCGGTGACGTTCTCCTTCTCCGAAAGGTCGGCGGCGGTATAGGTCAGCTTTTTGGTTGTTACCTTGCTGCCGGGTTTCAGCACGTTGTCCTGGGTGCCGGAGCCAAAGATGACGCTAAGCAGGTTGCCCTCCTCCTGGGCCAGCTGGATCTGCTTGCCGGAGCCGGATTCGGTGGCCTCCAGCACAAAGCTGTCGTCCTGGGCCCGGTAGATCATCCGCACCCCGGCCCCGCTGCGGTTGATGACGTCCATCACGTCGATCAGGGCGGTATCCCCGTCAAAGTGGAACTCCTGGCCGTTGATGCTGAACCGGAAGGAATCCCCCTGCAAACCCTTGGCAAAGGAAAGCTCGCTCAGCTTGCTTCCCAGGCTGATGCGGTTGGACTGGCCGTTCTTGAGGCCCAGGGCGTCCATCACCTCTGCGCTGCCCCCCACCGCCAGCTTACGGCCGTCCGAGACCACCAGCTCAAAGCCGCCGTCGGCGGTATTCGCCACCTTAATCTGGCCAAAGCCGTGGGCCTTGTTCAGCGCCTCCCCCAGCTGGGTCTTCAGCTTATTGGTATCCACGCTGCCGTCGGCGTTCATCACCTTGCGCAGGTCCACGCTCACCGTCTTGGTCAGGTCGTCCAGGGTGACGGTAAAGCTCATCTTGGGGGTATCGTCCACCTTGCCCACCATCACCGAGGTTTGGGTGCCGTTTTTGGTGGTGGAGCGGCTGCTGGCGGTAAGGCCCAGCCGCTGGAGCCCCAGCGCCCCGGAGCCGGCGGCCACCGAGATCACCGGGCGGTCCGCCCCCTCGGTGGTCAGCGAGAGGCTGCCGTCCTTTACCGACACCTTGACGCCGGTATCCTTAAAGGCCTCCTCCAGCTTCCCCTGGATGGCGGCGTCCCGGGCGGTAGAGCTGGGGTACTCCTTAAAGCGGTTGCCGTCCACAAAGAGGTCCCGCAGGTTTACCGAGACGTTCTTGTCCCCCACCTTAAACTTGACGGTGTAGTCCTCGTCCTTGCCCAGCTGGGCCTCGGTAAGCTCCTTCAGCGCCGCCGCGTCCAGCTTGCCCACCAGCTTGCCGCTCACCGCCCCCCCAGAGGTAAGGCTGGCCTTGGTCGCCAGCCGCCGGACCTCCATGGTGCTGGTGCCGGCGGTGGCGGCAGAGGTTGCGGTGGCCTTAAACGCCGAGGAGGAGGT
This sequence comes from Angelakisella sp., assembly GCA_022795575.1. Lineage (GTDB taxonomy): Bacteria > Bacillota > Clostridia > Oscillospirales > Ruminococcaceae > Angelakisella. Next base: position 11,202 of record JAAWGY010000044.1, read on the forward strand.
GATGGCGGACATAGCGCTAAAGAAGCTTTCGCTCATCAGGTTACTGGTAGAGGAGTAGCTGAAGAACTTATCGTGGAAGGAGTTGATTTGGGAGATGATATCCCGGTAGATCTCCTGCTTCCACTCCAGCTGCTTCTTCATGGCCTCCTGTTTATCGATCTTGCTTTGGGTGCCGGAGAGCAGCTGCTCCACCATGCTCTCGGTATCCACCCCGGACGCAAGGCCGGAGAAGCCCTTGTTGCTGCTGGCGCTGTTGACATAGGAACTGCTTGCTGCGTTGACAGCCATAAATTACCGCCTCCCTGGTATGTATTCCAACGGCCCGGTCCCTTGGGCATTGCGCCGCCCCGGGCCAAGCTGATTCCTTACTATAGATTATCGGCTGGTTTGAGCCAAACCAAAGCAGGGGCGGGGGGAGGCGGGGTTTTTGGGCAGACGGGCCCAAAACGCGCCTGCCGCCCGCCGGCAAACGAAGCAGCCTGTCCCACAGGTTGTGCCCGCCCGGGCTACCGGGCCGCAGGTCCAGGGCCGCGCAGGCCCTGGTCGCTCCCGCAGGAGCGAAACTC
>JAAWGY010000045.1 GCA_022795575.1 Angelakisella sp.
AGGACGGATTTCCCCGGTGCAGGCGCTTTTGCGGGATAAAGGAGCTGGCAGAGGCACTGGAGCAGGAAGCCTGCGGCAGAATACCGGCAGTGTAACACATCTCCCGGCGGGAGGAGCAATATAACCACACAAAAGATAGGAGAATGAGAAAATGGATGTAATTGCAATGGCAAGGGAGCTGGGCGCGGCCCTACAGCAGTGTGACGAGTACACCGCCTACAACGTGGCAAAAAGCGCCGCCGACGGGGACGAGGTGCTCCAGGGGATGATAGGGGAGTTTAACCTGAAAAAGCTGGCCCTCAGCGCCGAGGTGCAGAAGGAGGACAAGGACCAGGAGAAGCTGGCCGCCCTCAACGAAGAGGTGCGGACCATCTACGCCAAAATTATGGCCCACCCCACCATGGCCGCCTACAACACCACCAAAAGCGAGCTGGACCGCCTCCTCAACTTCCTCCAGCAGATCCTGGTTTACAGCGCCAACGGCGAGGACCCCGCCACCATCGAGGAGGAGACCTCCTGCGGCGGCGACTGCTCCGGCTGTAGCGGCTGCCACTGACAAAAGGCCCACACCCGGCCAGGGAAGGGAGTAACACCATGCTGACACAGCAACAGATCGCCCGGCTTTCCCCCATGATGCAGCAGTATCTGGAGGTAAAAAATCAGCATAAGGACCAGATCCTCTTTTTCCGGCTGGGGGATTTTTACGAGATGTTCTTTGACGACGCCCTCCTGGTGTCCCGGGAGCTGGAGTTGACCCTGACCGGCCGGGAATGCGGCCTGGAGGAGCGGGCCCCCATGTGCGGCGTCCCCTACCACAGCGCCGAGGGTTACATCGACCGCCTCATCAAAAAGGGGTACAAGGTGGCCATCTGCGAGCAGATGGAAAACCCCGCCCTGGCCAAGGGGCTGGTAAAACGGGAGATCATCCGGGTGGTAACGCCCGGCACCCTCATCGATTCCTCCCTGCTGGAGGAGGGCAGCAACAACTACATCGCCTGCCTGTACGCCGCCGGGGAGGGCTGCGGCCTGGCCTTTGGGGATATCTCCACCGGGGAGATGAACGTCACCCAGCTCCCCGGGGGGGAGGACGGCCCGGTGCTGGGGGAGCTGGGCAAGTTCGCCCCCCGGGAGGTGATTTTTAACGAGGCCCTGCTGGACCGCAAGGGCATCACCTCCTTTTTGAAGGAAAAGCTCAGCTGCACCGCCGACATTGTGGAGGAGGAGAGCTTTTCCGCCGCCTCCGCCCAGCTGGAGATTCTGCGGCAGTTCGGCGTCCGCAGCCTGGGGGAGCTGGGGCTGGCCGAGCTGCCCCTGGCCGCCGCCGCCCTGGGGGCCCTCATCGCCTACCTGCGCCAGACCCAGCGGGTGGGGCTGGAGCGGATCCAGTCGATCAACCTGTACTCGGAAAAGCAGTTTATGCGGCTGGACCTCACCGCCCGGCGGAACCTGGAGCTTACCGAGACCATCCGGGGGCGGGAGCGCCGGGGGACGCTGCTGTGGGTGCTGGATAAAACCAGGACCTCCATGGGCAAGCGGCTGATGCGCAGCTGGATCGAGCAGCCCCTCATCTCCGCCGCCCTCATCAACAAGCGCCTCAACGCCGTGGAGGAGCTGACCCGCAGCAGCATCCTGGTTGGCCGCATCACCGAGCAGCTCACCGGGGTGTACGACATGGAGCGGCTGATGACCAAAATCGTCTACGGCAACGCCAACCCCCGGGACATCACCGCCCTGGGCGCCGCCATGCAGCGGCTCCCAGGCCTGCGGGAGCTGCTGTCCGAGGTGTCCTGCGCCGACCTCCAGGAGATCTTCGCCGGCATCGACACCCTGGAGGACATGGCCCGGCTGGTGGCCTCCGCCATCCGGGACGAGCCCCCCATCACCCTGAAGGAGGGGGGGGTGATCCGCCCGGGATACAGCCAGCGGCTGGACGAGGTGCGGTACCTTTCCGACCACACCAAGGAGATCATCGCCGCCATGGAGGCCAAGGAGCGGGAGGCCACCGGCATCAAGAGCCTGAAGATCAGCTTTAACAAGGTCTTCGGCTACTACATCGAGGTGACAAAATCCTACCTGGACCAGGTGCCCCAGGGCTACATCCGCAAACAGACCCTCAGCAACTGCGAGCGGTACATCACCCAGGACCTGAAGGACCTGGAAAACAAGGTCCTCACCGCCCAGCAGGAGATCCTGGAGCTGGAAAACACCCTCTTTGGGGAGGTGCGGGCCGCTTTGGCGGGGCAGCTGGGGCGGATCCAGTCCTCGGCAGCGGCGGTGGCCCGGCTGGATGTCCTTTGCAGCCTGGCCAACGTGGCGTTGACCGGGGGCTATGTCCGGCCCATTGTGGACCTCTCCGACGAGATTGTCATCAGCGACGGCCGCCACCCGGTGGTGGAGGAGATCCTCTCCGGGGTGCCCTTTGTCCCCAACGACACCACCCTCAACAACGGCGGGGACCAGATCGCCATCATCACCGGCCCCAACATGGCGGGCAAGTCCACCTATATGCGCCAGGTGGCCCTCATCGTCCTGATGGCCCAAATGGGCTCCTTTGTCCCGGCCAGCTACGCCAAGATCGGCATTGTGGACGCCATCTACACCCGGGTGGGGGCCTCCGATGACCTCTCCTCCGGCCAGTCCACCTTTATGGTGGAGATGAGCGAGGTGGCCGCCATCCTCAAAAACGCCACCGCCAAAAGCCTCCTGATCCTGGACGAGATCGGCCGGGGCACCTCCACCTTTGACGGGATGAGCATCGCCCGGGCGGTGCTGGAGTACATCGCCGACCAAAAGAGGCTGGGGGCCAAAACCCTCTTTGCCACCCACTACCACGAGCTCACCGAGCTGGAGGAGATCATCCCCTGTGTCAAAAACTACAACGTGGCGGTGAAGAAACGGGGGGAGGAGATCACCTTTTTACGGCGCATCCTCCCCGGGGGGGCGGACGACAGCTACGGCATCGAGGTCAGCAAGCTGGCCGGCATCCCCCGGTGGGTCATCGACCGGGCCCACCAGGTGCTCCAGGAGCTGGAGGAGGCCGGCCATGTCACCGAGGCCAAGATCTCCACCCGGGCCAGGGCAAAGGAGGAGAGGGAACAGCTCTTTTTTGTGGACCAGGGGATGGAGACCGCCAAGCGCCGCATCCGGGAGATTGACCTGGACGCTGTTACCCCCCTGGAGGCGCTGAACCTGCTGTATGAGCTGAAGAAGCTGGTCAAATAACCGGAACAAGACCGGAGAAGGGAGGGAATGCCAATGCCGCGGATCCATCTGTTGGACCGGGAAACCGCCGAGCTCATCGCCGCCGGAGAGGTCATCGAGCGCCCCTCCTCGGTGGTGAAGGAGCTGGTGGAAAACGCCATCGATTCCGGGGCCACCGCCATTACGGTGGAGATCCAGAGCGGCGGGGTGCGGTTTATCCGCGTCACCGATAACGGCTGCGGCATCCTCCGGGAGGATATCCCCACCGCCTTCCTCCGCCACGCCACCAGCAAGGTCCTTTCGCCGGAGGACCTGGGGAGCATCGGGACGCTGGGCTTCCGGGGGGAGGCGCTGGCCTCCATCTGCGCCGTGGGCCGGGTGGAGCTGCTGACCCGCACCCGGGAGGAGACTATGGGCACCCGGTACCAGATTGCCGGGGGAGAGGGGGGGGAGCCGGAGGACGCCGGCTGTCCGGCGGGCACCACCATCATCGTCCGGGACCTCTTCTACAACGTCCCGGCCCGGATGAAGTTCCTGAAGAAGGACAGCACCGAGGGCAACGCCGTGGCCACCCTCCTGGACCGGCTGGCCCTCTCCCACCCGGAGATCTCCTTTAAGCTCCTACGGGAGGGACAGATGAAGCTGCACACCCCCGGGGACGGCAAGCTCCTTTCCGCCGTCTTTGGGGTGTACGGCGGCGACTTTGGCAATGTCCTGGTCCCGGTGGACCCCTCCGCCGGGCCGGTGGGGCTGGCTGTCACCGGCTTTATCACCAAGCCGGAGGGGGCCAGGGCCAGCCGGGCCATGGAGCACTTCTTCATCAACCGCCGGTATGTCAAGTGCCTTACCATGATGGCGGCGCTGGAGGAGGCCTACAAAAACAGCATCATGACCGGCAAATTCCCCGGCTGTGTCCTCAACCTGGACCTCCCCCTGGGGATGGTGGACGTCAACGTCCATCCCGCCAAGCTGGAGGTGAAGCTCTCGGACGAGCGGCAGGTCTTCCAGGCCGTCTACACCGCCTGCAAAGGGGCGCTGTCCGCCCTGGGCAGCGTCACCCGGGCACGGGATACCGGCAGGGGACACCAGAGCCGCCTCAGCTACTTTGAGATATCCGGCCGGCCCATGGAGGGGGAGCAGCAGCGGATGACCCCCTCGGAGTACCGCAAGGCCGCCTCGCTGCCCCCCAGGGAGGGGGAGCGCAAGGCCCCCGTTACCGTGGCTGCGGCCCCCCGGCCTGCGCCTCCGCCGGCCCGCCCCATCCTCCGGGAGGAGGGAGGCGCCGGCCTTTACCGCCAGTCCATCGCCCCCCGGGAGGCGCCAAGGCCCGCCCCGGACCGGCTGCTCCCCCGGGAGCCCGCGCCGCCCCCCTTGTCCGCCGCCCCCAAAAGGCCGGTCCCGGTGGTGCGGGAGGAGCTGCCCCCGGCGTACGCTCCGGCACCGGAGCCGCCCCGGGAGGACGCCCGGCCCCCGGAGCACACGCCGGCGCCGGAGCCGCTTCAGGACACCTCCCAGGCCCCGGAAAAACTGCGGTTTATCGGGGAGCTGTTCCAGACCTACATCCTGGCGGAGGGCCAGGGGGAGCTGCTGCTGATCGATAAGCACGCCGCCCACGAGCGGCTGCTCTTTGAACGGCTCCGGGAGGAGCAGGCGGCGGGGGAGGTGCCCCGGCAGCTGCTGCTGACCTCGCTGCGCGTCTCGCTGCCCAAGGACCGGTACGACGCGGTGATGGAGAGCCTGCCGGCGCTGGAGCAGGCGGGCTTTGGCATCGAGGACTTTGGGGACGGCTCGGTGCTGGTGCGGGAGATTCCCGCCCTGCTGAGCCTGGCCCAGGCGGAGGACGCCGTCCACGAGATGGCGGAGCTGCTGATGCGGAGCAACCCCAAGCCCACCCCGGCCTTTTTTGACGAGCTTTACCACTCGGTGGCCTGCAAAGCGGCTGTAAAGGGGAATCGCTTTTCAGGCGAAATCGAGCTCCGGGAGCTGTTGGACCAGCTGGCCCGGCGGCCCCAGATCCGCAACTGCCCCCACGGCCGCCCGGTGATGATTGCCATAAGCCGGCGGGAGGTAGAAAAGATGTTCGGGCGCATTGTATAGCGCGTTATGGTTGGGAAAGGCGGTGGAGGATGACCGAGAAGCAGCCCCTGCTGGTGGTGGCAGGCCCCACCGCCTCGGGGAAAACCAGCCTTTCCATCCGCCTGGCCAGGGCGCTGGGGGGGGAGGTGGTCTCTGCCGATTCCATGCAGATGTACCGGGAGATGGACATCGGCACCGCCAAGCCCACCCCGGAGGAGATGGGGGAGATCCCCCACCACCTCATCGGCGTCCTGGACCCCAGCCAGACCTGCTCGGTGGCGGATTACGCCGCCGCCGCCCGGCCAGTGATCCGGGAGATCGGCAGCAGGGGCAGGCTCCCCATCCTGGTGGGAGGCACCGGCCTTTACATCAGCGCCATCACCGACCACATCCAGTTTTCCCCCATGCCCAGCGACCCCGCCCTCCGGCAGCAGCTGCGGCAGCTGGCAGAGGAGCAGGGGGCCGGTGCGGTGCACCAAATCCTCCGGGACTGCGACCCGGAATCCGCCGCCGCCATCCACCCCAACAACCTGGGGCGGGTGATTCGGGCGGTGGAGGTCTTCCGGCTCACCGGCATCCCCATCTCGGAGCACAACCGGCGCTCCCGGGCGGTGCCGCCCCCCTACCGCAGCTGCATTTTGGGGCTGGGCTGCCAGGATCGGCAGTGGCTCTACCGGCGCATCGACCAGCGGGTGGACCGGATGCTGGCGGCGGGGCTTTTGGAGGAGGCCAGGGGGCTTTTGGCCCGGGAGGTGTCCCTAACCGCCGCCCAGGCCATCGGCTACAAGGAGCTGGGGGGGTACCTCCGGGGGGAGGAGCCCCTGGCCCAGGCGGTGGAACGGCTGAAGCAGGAGAGCCGCAACTACGCCAAGCGGCAGCTCACCTGGTTCCGCCGGGAGGAGGCCATCCACTGGCTGCTGGCCGATACCTTCCCCGGGGAGGAGGCGCTTTTCCGGGAGGCGCTGGCCATCGCCCGCCGGGAGCTGGCGCTGACAGAGGGATAGGGAGGGGGAGAGGATGAACCGCGTTACCACCAAGCTGGCCACCGCAGCCGTTATTTTTGTGGTGCTGACCTTTGTCCTGTACCAGGGTTGGCGGAGCCTCAGCCAGGGCTATAAGACCGAGACCGCCTATGAATTCGAGATTGCCCGGTACTGCAACACCGAAGGGCTGCTGATCCGCACCGAAGAGGTGATCCAGAAGGAGGCGGGGGGGCAGGTGCGGTACCTGCTGGAGGAGGGGGAGAAGTTCCGGTCCGATACCCCCATCGCCCAGCTTTTTCCCTCCCAGGAGGCCGCCGAGGAGGCGGCACGGCAGGAGGTGCTGCGAAAGGAGCGGGACCTGCTGGAGGCGATCCAGCGCTCCACCGATACCAGCCGGACCGCGGATGTGGAGACGCTGAACAAGGAGATCGCCCTTTCCCTCCGCCGCCTGACCAAGAGCGCCGAAGAGAAGGACATGGAGGCGGTCTCCCAGCTTTACATGACCCTGGTGGAAAAGATCGGCCGCCAGCAGCTGGCCACCGGCCAGAGCACCGGGTTTGGGGAGCGGATCCGGGAGCTACAGGAGCAGCTGACCGGAAACAGCGGCGGACAGAACCTTTACTCCCCCCAAATCGGCTATTTTTCCCGGTATGTGGATGGCTACGAGGGGGTGTACACCCCGGATATGCTGGACCAGCTGGACGCCGCCTCCCTGGGGGAGCTGCTGGACCGGGATTACCGCAGCGACCCCGGCTCCTTTGGCAAAAGCGTTACCGACTTTACCTGGTACTACGCCGCCCTGGTGCCAAAGGAGAGCGCCGAGTTTTTTTACGAGGGGGCCCGGGTGACAATGACCTTTAACGGCAGCGGGGAGCAGACGGTGCCGGGCAAGGTGATCCAGGTAAAGACCGGGGAGAACGGGGCGACCATGGCGGTGATCCAAAGCACCAGCGTCACCGCGGATACCGTATCCCACCGCACCGCCGGTGTCAGGGTGGATTTCAGCAGCTACAAGGGGCTGCGGATCCCCCGCAAGGCGTTGCGGATTTTGGACGGGCAGAAGGGCGTCTATGTCAAGTCCGGCTACAGCGTCCGCTTTAAGACAGTGGATATCCTTTACACCGGCTCGGACTACTACCTGTGCAGGACCCAGTACAGCAGCTCCAGCCAGCTGAGCTTTTTGGACGAAGTGATCGTGGAAGGGACGGATCTGTATGATGGCAAACCCATTAACCCCTGAGGATGTGCGGCAAAACCTGCGGGAGCTCCGGGAGCGGATTGCCGGGGCTGCCCGGTCCGCCGGCCGGGACCCCGGGGAGGTGCGGCTGATGGCTGTGACCAAGACGGTGCCCCCGGAGCTGGTGAACGTGGCCTGGGAGGAGGGGGTGCGGCTCTTTGGGGAAAACCGGGCCCAGGAGCTGCTGGAAAAGGCGGAGGCCTACGCCTTTGGCCCGGAGCACATCCACTTTATCGGCACCCTGCAAACCAACAAGGTGCGGCAGATCATCGACAGGGTAAGCTGTGTGCAGTCGGTGAACAGCATCCACCTGGCCCAGGAGCTCCAGAAGAGGGCGCTGGCCGCGGGGCGGACCATGGATATCCTGCTGGAGGTCAACATCGGCGGGGAGGATTCCAAGACGGGGATGGAGCAGGGGGCGGTGACGGGGATGCTGGAAAAGCTTTCCAACTTTTCCGCCCTGCGGGTAAAGGGGCTGATGTGTATCCCCCCCTTTGGGCGGCCTCCCCAGGAGACAGAGGGCTATTTTAGCCGGATGCACAAAATATTTGTTGACATAAAGGACCAGAAAATGGATAATATCAGTATGGAAATTTTATCGATGGGGATGACCGGGGATTATCAGCTGGCGGTGCGGTGCGGCGCCAATCTGGTCCGGGTTGGAACCGGGATATTTGGAAAGAGGATTTGACCAAGAAGAGGGGAAGGAGAAACGCGCCATGGGCTTTATGCGGAAGTTCAAGGATTTTATGGGGGTCCCCGAGGACGAGTATATGGACGACGAGGAGGACCTGGACTACGACAAGGACTTCGATGACGAGGATGACGAGGAGGAGGATGTCACCGGCTTTGGGGCGCCGGGCCGCCGGACTGCCCCTGCTCCCGCTGCTCCTTCCTCCTCCTTTACCCTGCCGGACCCGGAGCCTGCTCCGGCCAGCAAGGTGGTAAGCATCCACAACAGCAGCCAGTACCAGGTGGTGGTGGTCAAGCCGGAGCGCTTTGAGGACGCCAGTGGCATCGCCGACCACCTCATCGCCAAGCGGGCGGTGTTGCTAAACCTGGAGGCCGTCACCCCGGACCTGAAGCGGCGGCTGGTGGACTTCCTCAGCGGGGTGGCCTACACCAACGGCGGACAGATCAAGTCGGTGGCCAATTCCACCTTTATCATCACCCCCTGCAACGTCAACGTGATGGGGGAGACGATGCTGGACGAGCTGGGCAGCCATGGCGTATACTTCTAACAGGGAGGGAGAGGAGCAGATTCTCTCCCGTCTTGCTGATTTGCAGCGCCGGTGCCTCCGGCAGGACAGGCCCTGCTACCTGGGGTTCCTGGACGACTTCCAGCAGCGGGTTTGCCGGAACGCCCTGGCAAAGGCGCCCCTCTTCTTCCGCTTCTACGGCGGCTGCGAGGAGGCCGAGCGTGTCTTTCTCGGCCTCTCCCCCCGGGAGGATGAGGGGCTGGAGGACAGGGATTTTCCTATCCGGTGCGTGGAGGCCGTCTTCCGGCGGCAGGATAAGCCGGGCCACCGGGACTTTTTAGGCGCGGTGCTGGGGCTGGAGCTCCGGCGGGAGGCGGTGGGGGATATCTTCCTGGAGGAGGGGCTGGCCCGCATCCTTCTTACCGGCCCGGCGGCGGATGTGGTCCTTGGCCAGCTGACCCAGGTGGGCCGGGTAGGCGTCGTCTGCCGGGAGCCCTTGAGCTGGAGCGGCGGGGAGCGGCGCTTTACCGAGATCACCGGCTCCATCTCCTCCCTGCGGCTGGACTGCGTGACGGCGTTTTTGGCGGGGCTTTCCCGCGCCGACGCCCTGGCGCTGGTGTCCGGCGGGCAGGTGGCCATCGACGGCCAAACCGTCCAAAGCCCCTCCCGGACGGTGGAACAGCGGGAAAAGATCTCTATCCGGGGGACCGGGAAGTTCATCTATGACAGACAGGTAGGTATCAGCAAAAAAGGGAAGCTGCGGGTGCAGTTCCGCAGATATAGCTAAGGGGGTTAAAGGGCATGGTAGTACCGGAAAAGTTCTTTGAAGTGGAATTCAGCAAAGCCATGGCCTTTGGTTACAGGACCGAGGACGTGGACGAATTTGTGACCAAAGCGATTGAGATCATCAAGACGCTCCAGGAGGAAAACCAGGAGCTCATGGAAAAGATGACGGTACTGGCCCAAAGCCTGGAAAAGTACCAGGAGGATGAGGAGAGCCTGCGCTCCGCCATCATCGGCGCCCATAAGCTGGGGGACAGCATCCTGAAGGAATCCAAAAACAAGGCGGAGGTGATCCTTCGGGACGCCACCACCAACGCCGACCATATCGTCGAGGAGGCCCACGCCCGGCTGGAGCGGGAGATTGCCGAGTACGAGCGCCTGAAGGGGGAGGTTACGGCCTTCCGGGAGGGGCTCTTTGATATGTATAAGGCACATATCGACCAGATCACCCGTCTTCCCCACAAGGAAAAGCAGGCCCCCAAGGCCGCGGCACCGGCACCGGCCCCCGCAGCAGCGGCAGAGCCTGTCCCGCCGCCTCCGCCGCCCCCGCAGCGGGCCCCGGAGCCCCCCGAGCCGGTGCTGACGGTGGAGGAGCCGGAGGAGGAGTATGCCCCCGCCCTGCCCCCGGAGCCCCCGGTAAAAAAGGCGGCCCACCCCAAGCGTTCGGCCATGGTGCTGGAGCTTGAGGAGGATGACGAGGAGGAGGAAGAAGAGGAAGAGGTCGTCACCCGCTACAACGGCAGGCTGAGCCGTTTTTCCTCCCCCCGGCAGCAGCCGGTAGATGATTTTGATGACGACGACGAGGACGAAGAGGACCTGCCCCCCGCCCGGACCGTCTTTAGCTCCAAGTTTGGGGAGATGCGCTTTGGGGAGGGCTTCAGCCTTACCCAGGACGAGCACCGGAGCAGCGCCTCCGGCCGGGCCGGAAAGCGAAGGTAGCGGCCCCCTTGCAGCAAGCCACGGCCCGGCAACGGGACTTTACAAAGCATAGGAGAGATGAACACAATGGCTCAGGACTATAACGCAACGCTGAACCTGCCGGAAACCGCCTTCCAGATGCGGGCCGGCCTGCCCCAAAAGGAGCCGGGCATCCTTGCCGGATGGGAGGAGCACCGGCTGTACCAGGAGATGATCCGCCGCAACGAGGGCAAGCCCCTCTATGTCCTCCACGACGGCCCCCCCTACGCCAACGGGGATATCCACCTGGGCACCGCCTTAAACAAGATCCTTAAGGATATCATCGTCCGGTCCAAGAACATGATGGGCTACCAGTCCCCCTACATCCCCGGGTGGGATACCCACGGCCTGCCCATCGAGCTAAAGGCCCGGAAAAAGGCGGGGGTGGACAGCGGCGCCAGCGACCTGGAGCTGCGGAAGATCTGCCAGGAGTTTGCCCTCCACTATGTGGACGTCCAGCGGGAGCAGTTCAAGCGCCTGGGGGTGCTGGGGGATTGGGACGACCCCTACCTCACCCTCAAGCCCCAGTTTGAGGCCAAGCAGATCGAGATCTTCGGGGCCATGGCCAACAAGGGCTACATCTACAAGGGGCTGAAGCCGGTTTACTGGTGCCCCGAGTGCGAGACCGCCCTGGCCGAGGCGGAGATTGAGTACGCCGAGGACCCCTGCGACTCCATCTACGTCAAGTTTAAGGTGGCGGACGACAAGGGCAAGCTGTCCGCCCTGGGGGCAGACCTCAGCAGAACCTACTTCGTCATCTGGACCACCACCACCTGGACCCTCCCCGGCAACCTCTGCATCTGCCTGGGGCCGGACTACGACTATTGCGTGGTCCATGCCAAGGAAAAGAACGAGTACTACGTCATGGCCCGGGAGCTGGTGGCCTCCACCATGGAGGCCGGCGGCATCGCCGATTACACCATCTCCGACCTGATCCCCGGCCGGGAGCTGGAATACCTTACCTACACCCACCCCTTTATGGGCCGGGTTTCCCCCATCATCCTGGGGGACCACGTCACCCTGGAGAGCGGCACCGGCTGCGTCCATACCGCCCCCGGCCACGGCGTGGAGGACTTTGAGGTCTGCGCCAACCACTACCCGGAGATCCCGGTGGTGGTGCCGGTGGACAACAAGGGCCGCATGACCGCCGACGCGGGGCAGTTTGCCGGCCTTACCACCAAGGAGGCCAACCAGAGCATCCTACAGCACCTTACCGACATCGACGCCCTTTTTGCGGTGCAGAAGATCATCCACCAGTACCCCCACTGCTGGCGCTGCAAGGAGCCGGTGCTCTTCCGGGCTACCGAGCAGTGGTTCTGCTCGGTGGAC
>JAAWGY010000046.1 GCA_022795575.1 Angelakisella sp.
TTGAAAGCCATCAAGGCTTCCTGCGTTTTTGGGGCTTCGGCAGCTGAAAAAGCTCCTCGCCCAGCTGTATGCCGCCAATTCTGATGATTGCTATAAGAATGCTGCGGTTGGCCGCAGGGTAACAAATCAAGACCGCATCCGGGCAGGATGCAGATACTGTTATAGTATCCACCATTTTGTGGACGTTTGTCAAGTAAGTTTTGACGTTATCTTGGGCTTTGCGGGAAAAAACTCTGTTTCGCGGGTGTCCCGGAGGACCCCCCGGTCCTTTGGACAGAAAATTTTGCCAAACTACTTTACTTGTCGTAGTAGTTGTGGTATCCTGTTATTACTACGACAGATAAAGTAGTCTGTTGGGGGAGGTGAGGAGATGATCGGCAGCGACGTCATACGGGGCTATAGCGACACCATCCTCCTGAGCCTGCTGGCAGAGGGGGATTCCTACGGCTACCAGCTTTCCCGCAGCATCCGGGAACGGAGCGGCGGGGCCTACCAGATGAAGGAAACCACCCTCTATTCCGCCTTTGCCCGGCTGGAAAAAAACGGCTTTATCGCCTCCTACCAGGGGGCCGAAAGCCAGGGCCGCCCCCGCACCTACTACACCATCACCGGGCCGGGGCGGGTTTACCTTAAGGAAAAGCTGGCGGAGTGGCAGGAGCTCCGGGCGCTGATGGACCGTTTTACCTTTCCCGCTGGGGAGGAAGCAACCAGGAAGGAGCGTTGAGAAATGGAGAGGATCCGCGGATTTGTGGAGAATATGTTTTTTGGCCTGCCGGACAGCCCGGAGCTGCAAAGGGCCAAGGCGCAGCTGATCCAGGGGCTGGCGGACCGGTACGAGGAGCAGCTGGCCCAGGGGAGGAGCGAGGCGGAGGCGTTTGGCATTGTGGCGGGGGAGTTTGGCAGCATGGACGAGCTGCTGGCGGAGCTGGGCGTCCCACAGATGCAGCCCCAGCCCCCCGCGGCGCCGGAGCCATGCCCGGAGCCGTACCCGGAGGTTTCCCGGGAGGAGTACCGGGACTTCCTGAGGTGGTACCCGGTGGCCAATGCCATGGCGGTGGCCCTGTGCATCCTGTCGGTGGCGGTTTGGCTGCTGCTCAGGGATGCGGGCAGGGTGCGCCATATCGCGATGCTGCTGATGGTGGCGGCAGCGGTTTGGACCTTTGTCTACCTGGACCAGAAAAGGAAGCTCTTTATGGGGCCCCAAGGGGGATTCAGCGAGATATCCCCCCAAAGAAGGCGGATCAATGGTATTCAGTACGCCATGGGGATCCTGGCGGTGGTCGTCTACCAGCTCCTGGGGTTTGTCTGGAACCTGTGGCACCCGGGATGGCTGGTCTTCCTTGTCTACGCGGCGCTGTGCAAGCTTGTAGAGATACTTGGTTCCCGGGAGGAGCAGTAGGGGAGGGGAGACGGTGCAAAAAGAGGAGGCTTCGGCCTCCTTTTTTGCGCGCTGGGGATAGACGGCGGACGGCAGACGTTTCGGCCAGCCAACCTGCCCCCTTGCCGGTCAAACGCAGCGCAGGGCGCCGGCCAGCTGCGGGGCCTCCCCCCGGGGCAGCGGCCCAAAGCCGCCGGCAAGGGCCTTGCCGTCCCCCCGGGCCGGGGGCATCTCCAGCATATGGTTCCAAAACCGCTTGGCGCAGTGGGTCATCCGGCATTTGGGGTTGAGCCGCTCCCGGATGGCGATGGTGTCGTAGTACCGCCGCCACAGCTCCTGGTACTGGGCCTCGGCGGCGGTGGGGGAATCCAACGTCAGGTCCTCCAAAGGCTGGATCTCCATCCGCCCGTGCTGGTGCAGCAGCGCCGCCCCGTGGGTGATGTCGTGGATGACAAAGGCCTCCCCCGGGAACCGGGCCGCGAAGTGCTTCCCCATCAGCGGCAGCACAAAGGCCCGGGGCTCGATCTGGGCGGTCAGGATGCCGTGGTGCTCCTCAAACCGCAGAAATTCCAGGAAGAGGTGGGCCTCGTTGTGGACCTGCCGCTGTAGCTGAAAGGCCCGGGCCACCACCGGGTCCCCCAAAAACCCCACGATGCTCTGCCCCCGCCGGAAGCTCTCCCACAGAAAGTCGTGGAGGGCCATGGCCTTGTCCGGGTCGCCGGAAAGAAAGGCGACCTCGGTCCAGTGGGCGGCGTCGGGGGAGAGCTGGCGCAGCCTCCGCCATACCCGGGCGGCCTCCTCCCGGTCGGCGGGGATGGTGAGCTCCGGGGCAAGGGAGGTGCTCAGCTCCCCCTCCTCCCAAATGTCCAGGGGCAGGCGCCCGGTGCGGCAGCTCTCAAAGACGCAGCAGAGCAGCCCCTGGAGGGTTCCGTCGTAGCGGTAGATCAGATTTGCCCGGTCAGGCATTGGATCACATCCTCTCTGGTAGGTTGGTTTTGGTTTTGGGGCGGTCCGAAGAGGGAAAGCTGTTCCCCCTGGGGGTGCTGGGCCGCCAGCAGCTCCCGGTCCCGTTGGGAGATGAGGGCCCGGAGCACCCCGTCCTGAGTCACCCGCAGCCCCTCCGGCGCCTTGCCCCCGCAAAGGAGGAAGTACTGGGCCCGCTTGAGCACCACCCCGATCTTTTTCAGCTGGGGCCAGTCCAGCCGGCTGTGCCGCCGGGCGGTAAGGATGCGCTGGGCGCTCTTTACCCCGATTCCCGGCACCCGCAGCAGCGTCTCATAGGGGGCGGTGTTTACCTCCACCGGGAAGCGCTCCAGGTGGTTCAGCGCCCAGTTGCACTTGGGGTCGACATAGGGGTGAAAGGCCGGGTGCTCCTCGTCCAGCAGCTCCTCGGCGTCAAAGCCGTAAAACCGCAGCAGCCAGTCCGCCTGGTAGAGCCGGTGCTCCCGCAGCAGGGGGGGCTTGACCTCCCCCGCCGGCAGCAGGGCGTCGCTGACCACCGGCACGTAGGCGGAAAAGAAAACCCGCTTCAGCCGGTACTTGCGGTAGAGCCCCTGGGTCAGCCGCAGGATCTTCAGGTCGCTTTCCGGGGTGGCCCCGATGATCATCTGGGTGCTCTGGCCCGCCGGGGCAAATTTGGGGGCGTGGCGGTACTGGACCATCTGGGTTGCGTTCTCCTGGATGCCGTCCCGGAGGAAGCCCATGGGCCCCAGGATGGAGGCCTTGGTCTTTTCCGGGCAGAGGAGGGAGAGGCTTTGGCTGCTGGGCATTTCGATGTTGACGCTGACCCGGTCGGCCAGCAGCCCCAGCCGCCGGGTGAGGGCGTCGTCCGCCCCGGGGATGGCCTTGGCGTGGATGTACCCCCCAAAGCGGTACTCGTTGCGGAGCAGCTCCAGCGTCTTGATCATCCGCTCGCAGGTGTAATCGGGGCTTTGCAGCACCCCGGAGGAGAGGAACAGCCCCTCGATGTAGTTGCGGCGGTAAAACTGGATGGTGAGATCGGCCAGCTCCCGGGGGGTAAAGGCCGCCCGGGGGGTGTCGTTGGACCGGCGGTTGATGCAGTACCGGCAGTCGTAGACGCAGTAGTTGGTCATCAGCACCTTTAACAGCGAGATACACCGCCCGTCGGCGGCAAAGCTGTGGCAGAGCCCGGCGGTAAAGCTGTTGCCGATGCCCCCCTCCGGGGTGCTGCGGCTGCTGCCGCTGGAGGTGCAGGAGGCGTCGTACTTGGCGGCGTCGGAAAGGATGGTCAGCTTTTGCAGCAGCTCCACGGCGTCCCCTCCCTCCCAAAATCGTAAACAAATGTTCTGCAAACAGTTTACACCCCCGCCCTCCGGCTGTCAACCCCAAAGCGAACATTTGGTCGTTTTTTTGTTTTTCCCCGGGCAGGCGGGCCAATTCACCGGCAGTTTTACCAATGGCCCGGTTCGACAGGATATTCCCCCGGCCTTTCGGCAGTTTTGCGGCGCGGCAGGGGTGGAGAGCCGCCGTTTTTGTGATAGTTGCGCCTTTTTTGGCCTGTCTGTAGACAGAACAGCCAATCTTTTTTCGGTTAAGAATAAATTTCTAAAAGAAATATGTTGCAATTGCACAAAAAAAAATGTACAATAAGCATAGCGTATCCGGCAAGAAAATTGGGAGCCAGTGTTCCCTTTCGGCGGGCAGGGCGGATGGGGAAGATGCTCTGTGCCGGGGACCGGCTTTGGGGGATAGGGAGCAAAAACTACGAAAGAAGGAGTAGGCAGATATGTCGAACAGATTATTCCAGGGTCTTGTCTATCAGATGCGGGACACCATCAACCGGACCATCGGCGTTGTGGACGAAAACGCCACCATCATTGCCTGCAGCGACCTGACCAAGATCGGCGAGCCCAACGACTTTTTGGCCATCGATCTCAGTGAAAATAACGACCTGTTTGTCCGGGACGGCGTAACCTACAAGCCCTTTGGCTCCAAGATGAAGGCGGAGTATGTCGTCTTTGTCTCCGGCACCGACGATCTGGCGGCCAAAATCTGCGGCGTCCTCACCATCTCCCTCTCCAACATCAAGCAGTATTACGACGAAAAATACGACCGCTCCAACTTCATCAAAAACATCATCCTGGATAACATCCTGCCGGGGGATATCTTCGTCAAGGCCCGGGAGCTCCACTTCAGCTCGGAGGTGAGCCGGGTGGTGCTGCTGATCCGCATCGTCTCGGCCAACGATATCTCCGCCTTCGACGTCATCCAGAACCTCTTCCCGGATAAGCAGAAGGACTTTGTCTTTAACATCAGCGAAAGCGACATTGTCCTGGTGAAGGAGATCAAAAACGGCATCGAGACAAAGGACCTGGAAAAGCTGGCCCGCTCCATTGTGGATACCCTGGGGAGCGAGTTCTACACCAAGGTGGTGGTGGGCATCGGCACGGTGGTTACGGGCATCAAGGACCTGGCCCGCTCCTTCCGGGAGGCCCAGGCCGCCCTGGAGGTGGGCAAGGTCTTTGATACCGAAAAGCTCATCGTCAGCTACGACAACCTGGGCATCGCCCGCATCATCTACCAGCTGCCCACCACCCTCTGCGAGATGTTCCTGCGGGAGGTCTTCAAAAAGGGCTCCATCGAAAGCCTGGACCAGGAAACCCTCTTTACCATCCAGAAGTTCTTCGAGAACAACCTCAACGTCTCGGAGACCAGCCGCAAGCTGTTTGTCCACCGCAACACCCTGGTTTACCGGCTGGAGAAGATCAAAAAGCTTACCGGTCTGGACCTGCGGGAGTTCGACCATGCCATCATCTTTAAGGTGGCGCTGATGGTGAAGAAGTACCTCACCGCCAACCCGGTGAAGTATTGACGCTGCCCCGGGGCGTCAGAAAAGGTTGACAGAGGAATCTACGCGCTGTAGAATAGTATTGCTGCGGCGCTTGTCGAAATCAAACAGCGCCGCCCCTGGGGCCTCCCCCCGGGTGGGACGCTGTTTTGACTATCCATATCTCCCTGTGGTAAGGCGGTGAAACATGATTACCTTTAAGGATGTATCCAAAACCTACGAAAACGGCACCCATGCCCTCTACCATGTTTCCCTCCATATCGAAAAGGGGGAGTTTGTCTTTGTGGTGGGCCCCTCCGGTGCGGGGAAAAGCACCTTTATCAAAATGCTGCTCCGGGAGGAGACCCCCACCAAGGGTACCGTCTTTGTGGACGGACGCAACCTGAATACCATGAAGCGCCGGCAGATCCCGGCCTTTCGCCGCACCATCGGGGTGGTGTTCCAGGACTTCCGCCTGATCCCCACCATGACCGTCTACGAAAACGTGGCCTTCGCCCTCCAGGTGACAAACGTTTCCAGCAAGTACATCCGGCGCAGGGTGCCCTACATACTGGACCTGCTGGGCCTTGCCAAAAAGGCCCGGTGCTACCCGCCGGAGATCAGCGGCGGGGAGCAGCAGCGGGTGGCCCTGGCCCGGGCGCTGGTGAATAACCCCTCCCTGATCATCGCCGACGAGCCCACCGGCAACATCGACCCGGAGCTGTCCTACGAGATTGTGGACCTGCTGAACGAAATCAACCGCTGCGGCACCACCATTGTGATGGTGACACACGCCCACGAGCTGGTGTCCCAGTTTGACCACCGGGTGATTGCCATCGAGCGCGGACGGGTGAAGCTGGACAGAGGAGGGACGCAGTAATGGGCCTTGGCAGTGTCAGGTATTTGGTAGGGGAAGGGGCGAAGAACATCCAGGCCAACCGCCAGATGTCCGTCGCCTCCATCGGCGTGCTGGTGGCCTGTATGCTCCTCATTGGGGCGGCGGTGCTCTTTTCCCTAAACGCGGATGCCATTATGGGCTACATCGAAAGCCAGAACGACGTGGTGGTCTTTGTGGCAGACCGGGCCACCGACGCCCAGGCGGAGGGGCTGAAAACCGCCCTGGAGGCCATCGACAACGTGGCCTCTACCCGCTACATCTCCAAGGAGGAGGCGCTCAGGGGCCAGATGGAAAAGCTGGGCAACTCCGCCTACCTGATGGATACCCTGATGGAGGACAACCCCCTGCCCGCCACCTACTACGTCAAGGTGAAGGACCTGGAGCGGCTGACCGAAACGGTGAAGGAGATCCAGCGGCTGGATCTGGTGCTGGACGTCAACTCCCCCACCGACGTGGCCGCCACCCTGGTGGGCATCAAGAAGGGGGTCAGCCTGGGGGGGCTGGGCATTGTGGCCATCCTGGGGGCGGTGTCGGTGCTCATCGTCAGCAACACCATCAAGCTCACCGTCTTCAGCCGCCGGCGGGAGATCAGCATCATGAAGTACGTGGGGGCCACCGACTCCTTTATCCGCCTGCCTTTTTTGGTGGAGGGGGTCATCATCGGCCTGCTTTCCGCCCTGCTGGCCTTTGGGCTGCTGTGGATTGCCTACTACTACCTCCTGGACTGGATGGGCAACGCCACCTCCTCCTGGATCCAGCTGGCCTACCCCAACCTGATCCAGTTTGAGGACATCGCCTGGCGGATGCTGGGGGGCTTCTGCGGCGCGGGGGCGGCCTTTGGGGTGGCGGGCAGTATGTTCTTTGTAGGGAAATATCTTAAGGTATAGGGAAAGGAAGCGGGTAGATGAAGCGCTGGAACAAGCGGCTGCTGGCCCTGATCCTCTGCATAGGGGTGCTGGCCTGTATGACCACCGCCGCCTTTGGGGACGAGATTGCCGACCTCAACGACCGGTACGCCCAGCTGCAAAAGGAGGCGGACGCCCTCCAGTCCAAAATCGATAACGCCAAAACCGAAAAGGCCAAGCAGGAGGCCATCAAGGAGAAGACCACCCAGGAAATCGGCATCATCCGCAACCAGATTGCGGTGCTGGAGGAAAAGATTGCCGCCCTGGAAAACGAGATCCTCCGCAAGGAGGAGGAGATTGACGGCCTGGAGGAGAGCATCGACCAAAACTACGACCTCTTCAAAAAGCGGATGCGGGCCATGTATATGGCGGAGAACACCTCCATGATCTCGCTGGTGCTGGGGGCGGAAAGCTTTGGCGACTTTTTGACCACCAGCGAATACCTGAAGCGGGTGGCCCAGCACGACCAGGACCTGCTGGACGGCCTGCGCCAGACGCTGGAGGACGTGGAGGCCGCCAAGGCGGCGGTGGAGGCCGACCGGGAGGACCTGGCGGACACCAAAACCGAGGTGGAGGAGAAGAAGCGCCAGCTGGACGCAAAGCTCAGCTCCACCATTGCGGAGATCCAAAGCATCGACCAGATGGAGAAGGAGTACCTGGCCGATATTGCCGCCAAGCAGAAGGAGATGAAGGAAACCCAGGATGAAATCGACCGCATCTACGCCGAGATGGAGGAGATGGAGGAATTCGTGGGAGGGACCTTTATGCTCCCGGTCCCCGGGTACACCTACATCAGCTCCTACTACGGCTGGCGGTTTAACGGCAGCGATTTCCACACCGGGGTGGACTTTACCGGCGCCAACGTCAACGGCAAAAAGGTGGTGGCCTCCAACGCCGGCACCATCACCTTTACCAAAAGCACCTATGTCCCCGGCGTAGGGTACGGCAAGTACATCATCCTGGACCACGGCGGCGGCTACTCCACCCTTTACGCCCACCTCAGCAGCATCAACGTCAGCGTGGGGGATTACGTCAAGAAGGGGGAGAGCATCGCCAACGTGGGCAGCACCGGCTGGTCCACCGGCCCCCACCTCCACTTCGAGATCCGGGTCAACGGCAAGCACACCAACCCGCTGCCTTACCTGAAGGGGTAGGGCGGTTCCGGCGGGGTGCCCCGGCCGGGAGAGGGGCCACAGCCTGGCCACTCTGCCGGGCTCCCGGTCCGCCAAACAGAACACAGCCGCCGGTAAGCGGCAGCAAGCCCCCGTTTTTGCGGGGGCTTTTTTTCTGTCCCAAAGCCCGGGGAGGAGGGAAGCTGTGCCGCCGGGGGAGGGCGCGCCGCTGTTTTGCGCCTCCGCGGGGGAAAGCTGTGGCACCGGCCGCATATCATATAATGACGCAGCAACGCCCCGGGGTGCAAAAAGACCTGACAAGGCGGTGTGCGGGAAAATTTTGGATCGGCGCAAAGGAGGGGGCTTGCGATGAACCGGGAGGCCTTTGTCCATACCGTTGTCTTTTGGCTGGCCGCGGCCCTGGTGCTAACTGCGGCCAAGGTGCTGCTGCTGCCCTGCCTCGCCCCCTTTTTGTGGGGGTGGCTGGCCGCTGTCGCCTTGCGCCCTGCCGCCCGGTGGCTGGAAAGCCACACCCCCCTAAGGCGGCGATCCGCCTCGGTGCTCTGCCTCCTCTGCTTTTGGCTGGGGGCCGGGGGGGCGGCGTGGCGGCTGGGCTCCGCCGCCCTTGCCCAGGGAGCCGCCCTTTTGGAGCGCCTGCCCCACTGGTACCGCCAGGGGTTCCTCCCCGCCCTGCGCCGGATGGGCCAGACAATACCGGCCCTGCTGGAGCGGGCCGGACTGCCCGGGGATTGGGGCGCCGCCCTCCCCGGCGCCGCCTCCCTGGAGGCGGTGCTGATGGAAAGCGTCTCCGCCCTTTCCGCCCGGCTGCTGGCCGCCGCCGGGGGCCTGGCGGGACAGCTCCCCGCTATGGCCCTGGCCTGCTCCTTCGCCCTCCTTTCCTCCTTCCTGATCCTGCCGGACTACGAGGAGATCGGGGCCTTTCTCCTAAGACAGCTGCCCCGGCCGCTGGCGGGGCCGGTGCGGGCTTCCAGGGACTTCCTCCTTGCCACCATCCGGCAGGTGGTGGGGGCCTACCTGATGATTCTGGCCATCACCTTTGGGGAGATCAGCCTGGGGCTGTGGCTGCTGCGGGTGGATTACTACCTGGTTATCGGGCTGGCGGTGGCGGTGCTGGATATCCTGCCGGTCATCGGCAGCGGCTGCGTCCTGGTCCCCTGGGGGCTGTGGTGCCTGTTGGCCGGGAGCCCCACCCTGGGGGCGGGGATCCTGCTGCTTTACGCCGTTGTTACCGGGGCCCGGGCGGTGCTGGAGCCCCGGATTGTGGGACGGCGCATCGGCCTTTCCCCCCTGACCACCCTGGTCGCCATGTACGCCGGGATGAAGCTGTGGGGGGTGGGGGGGCTTATCCTGGCCCCCATGGCGGTGACGCTGCTGCTGTTTTTGGACCAGAACGGGCATATCCGTTTGCTGCGGAGGGAGGGAGCCGCAGCAGCCGCCCAAAATGGCGGAAATCCCGGAAAAAGATAGGAAAAAACCTGTCAAAATCTTGACGCAGATACGGGTATTGTGCTATTATGAATTGAATTATGGAAAGCGACCAAGGAAAGGGGAACCGCTATGAAGCAGTTTTTCGGAGCGAGCCTGTCCGGGAACCTGCAGGAGGCTGTGCGGGGGCTGCAAAGGCCCCAAATGCTCCTGCTGATGTCCAACCCGGAGCAGTTTGAACAGCACGTGGAGGAGCTGGAAAAGCTCTTTCCCCAGGTACCCAGCATCGGGTGCATCGGGATGTGCTACAGCACCCGGGTTGTGGAAAAGGGGGTGGGGGTGGTCGCCTTCTGCGACGGGGTATCCGCCTCCGCCAACGTTTTGGAACAGGTTTCTACCATGCCGGTAAAATACATACAGCGGTTGCAGGCCGATGTCCAGCAGGTCCACGCCACCCAGCGGGATACCGTCTGCATCGATTTTTGCGCCGGCAACGACGCCTGCGCCCTTACCACCATCTACACGGTGCTGCGGCCCCTGGGCATCTCCCTGGTGGGGGGGACGGGGGACGGGGGACGGGTTTCCGCCAACGGCAAGGTCTACCACGACGCGGTGGCCTACGCCCTGATCAAAAACCAGGGTGGCCGGGTAAAGGCCTACAAGGAGAACATCTACCACCAGATGGGGGACTACCGCTTTATCGCCTCCGGTACCGATAAGGCCAACTACATCATCGGCTCCCTCAACGGCCAGCCCGCCAAGCAGGTGTACCAGCGTATCCTCCACGTCAGCGAGCAGGAGATTCTGACACAGACCTTCAAAAACCCCTTTGGCAAGATCAACGGGGAGGACACCTGCATCATCTCCATCAAGGAGGTGAACGGCAACGCCCTGGCCTGCTTCCGGCAGGTGAACGATTCGGACGTCCTCATTATGCTGGAGCTGGGGGACTACCGGGCCATTGTAAAGGACACCATCCAGACCATCCGGCGGGATTTCCCCCGGATTTCGGCGGCCTTTTCGGTAAACTGCCTCTTCCGGTACAAGCTGTTTAGCGAAAACGGCTACATGGGGGAGTACCTGCGGGAGATGAGCGCCCTAAACAGCCACGCCGGCCTGGTAGGCTACGGCGAGCACTATAACAGCCAGTTCGTCAACCAGTCCATGTCCTGCGTGGTATTTGAGTAAGGGAGGAAAGGGAAGATGCTTTTTCGGAAAAAAAGCCCCCGGCAGGGTGGGGATGGGGGCAAGGACCTTTTCCCGCTGCTCCACGTCACCAACAGCCTAAAGGATTACCAGCAGGACCTGGTGAAAAAGGAGGTGGACTCCCTCTTTGAGCTTAGCATGGTGGGCCAATCCTTTGACGGGGTGTTAAAGGAGGCGGTGATCTTCCAGAGCAAGCTGGAGGATTTTGGGGACCACTTTGCCAGCATCGGCCAGGTGGCGGACGAGTTTTCCTCGGTAAAGGCCCAGATCTCCCAGTCGGTGGCCCAGGCCCAGGAGGAGGTGGCGGCGCTGCGGGACGTGTCCCAGCAGGTGGAGGCCAGCTTTGGGGAGATGGGCAGCACCTTTGCCGACCTCCAGGGGGATATTGGCAGCATCAAGCAGTGCATGAAGAAGATCGTCTCCATCGCCGACCAAACCAACATCCTTGCCATCAACGCCTCCATCGAGGCCGCCCGGGCAGGGGAGCAGGGCAAGGGCTTTGCGGTGGTGGCTACCGAGGTGAAGAAGCTGGCCGACGAAATCAAGGAGCTGATCGGCGAGGTGGAGGCCAGCGTCAAGGAGGTGGAGCACGGCACCGACCGGCTCAACGGCAGCATCCAGACCTCCCAGCAGACCCTGGGCCAGGGCTCCAGCCGGGTACAGGCCACCGCCGAGTGCTTCGAGCGCATCATCGAGGCGGCGGAGGGCGCCACCACGGTACAGACACAGATTGCCGGCGTCCTCAACGATTCCCAAAGCGCCCTTACCGGTGTTCGCGGCTTCTTCGATAAAATCCGGGAGCGCTACCAGGAGGTCATCAAGCACATTCAGCGGGCCAGCGCCCTGGGCACCACCAAAAGCGCCATGTTCGAGGATATCGACAATATGCTTTCCCAGATTCCCCCCATCATCAAGGAGTAACCGTTTTAGAACCTGTATTCACAGCCGGATGATGCAGGCAGGACAAGGGATTTTCCCGCCCTGCAAGGCAAAAAACCGCAGTAATACTTGGTGTATTGCAAGGTT
>JAAWGY010000047.1 GCA_022795575.1 Angelakisella sp.
CCCGCCCTGCCGCGTTACTGCGCCCGCAGGCGCGTCCAGGCGCAACCGCCGCAGGCGGCTCTTAGCGCCTGGAAAAAACCTTGCAATACACCAAGTATTTGCTGCGGTTTTTTGCCTTGCAGGGCGGGAAAATCCCTTGTCCTGCCTGCATCATCCGGTTATGAATACAGGTTCTAAACCCCATTTGGGGCGGATTCTATCCGGGCACATCACTTAGCAGCTGTATTCACAGCCGGATGACGCAGTCAGGCCAGGTCTTTTTCTGCCCTGCCAGCATCCCCTGTTCTGAATACAGCTTTTTATCCACTCTACCGAAGGGAGCTGTTACCATGGACACCCCTGTTCGGGGGCGGCGCGTCCTTTGCCGGTACGCTATGCTGATTGGCGGCGCCGGTATTTTGGCCTTTGGGCTGTACAACGTTCACCGGCAAAGCGGCATTACCGAGGGGGGCGTTTTGGGGCTGGTTTTGCTGCTGGACCACTGGTTGGGGATTACGCCGGCGGTTGTTTCGCCTGTGTTGGACATCACCTGTTACCTGATCGGCTTCCGCTTTTTGGGAAAGGAGTTTGCCAAATCCTCTTTGGCGGCAAGCTTGGGGTTTGCCTGCTGGTACGGTCTTTTTGAGCAGTTTCCGCCTTTGCTGCCCGGCTTGGGGGGGCATCCGATTGTGGCGGCGGTGGCGGGGGCGTGTTTTGTTGGGCTTGGGGTTGGGCTTGCGGTTCGGGCCGGGGGGGCGGCGGGTGGTGATGACGCTTTGGCGATGACCATTTCGCACCTGACCAGGTGCCCGATTTCCCGGGCTTATTTGGCTACGGACCTGATTGTGTTGGGGCTTTCGCTTAGCTATATTCCGCTGGGGAAGCTGGTGTTTTCGCTGATGACGGTTACGATTTCGTCCTTCTTGATTGGGAAGGTGCAGACGTTTGGGCGGGCGCAGGCGGGGGAATAGTGGGGAGCTATTAGGCAGCAGCCTGTCCCTCACGTTGTGCCCGCCGGGGCCACCCGGCCGCAGGTCCAGGGCCGCGCAGGCCCTGGTCGCTCCCACAGGAGCGAAACTCCCCAGGATGACTACAACAACGGTAGGGCTTGTGCCAAGGAGAACGGCCTCTGCGGAGGCCGACCTCTCCGTCCCGCCACGGGCGGGACACCTCCCCTTTCAGGGGAGGCCGGCCTAAGAGCCGCCTTCGGCGGTTGGCCGGGGGGCTGCTGGCGCAGCCCTTTGGAGGAACGATTTGCGGCTGGGCTTGTGCCAAAGAAGGTGGGCCCTGCCGTCTGATCAGGCCGTCAGGCCGCGGTCCAAAAACAGCGGCGTTATGGTGGGGCTGGGGCCAATGGCGGTTTGCCGCCTTACTATCCAGGAAGCGCAAACCGCGGCCGGGGTTAGGGGTAGCCGCTTTCTCCCCAAAACAGCCCGCCGATGCAATTGGCGGGCGAATTTTGGGACCACCAGCCCAAAACCCCTCCCCCACCACAAACAGGAGGCGATTATTTGAAGGAACAAAACCCATTCGCGCGTCAGCAGCTTCTGCTGGGGCAGGCAGCAATGGACCGTCTGGCCCGGGCCACGGTGGCGGTCTTCGGGGTAGGGGGCGTAGGCTCCTATGTGGTGGAGGCCCTGGCCCGGAGCGGAACGGGCCACCTGCTCCTCATCGATAACGACCATGTATCCACCACCAACCTAAACCGCCAGCTAATCGCCCTGCACAGCACCATAGGCCAGCTGAAGGTGGAGGCCGCCCGGGCCC
The DNA here is from genome assembly GCA_022795575.1 of Angelakisella sp. Lineage (GTDB taxonomy): Bacteria > Bacillota > Clostridia > Oscillospirales > Ruminococcaceae > Angelakisella. The sequence goes on from JAAWGY010000047.1 coordinate 1,747, forward strand.
GGGTGCTGGACATCAACCCCCGGCTGCGGGTGGATATCTTCCCCCTCTTTGTCACGCCGGAAAACCTGGACCAGATCCCCCTGGACAGCTGCGACTATGTGGTAGACGCCATCGATACGGTCTCTGCAAAGCTGGCCCTGGCCCTGCGGTGCCAGCAGTTGGGGGTGCCGATAATCGCCTCGATGGGCACCGGCAACAAGCTGGATCCCACCCGCCTGCGGCTGGCGGATATCAGCCAGACCTCTGTCTGCCCCCTGGCCCGGGTGATGCGCCGGGAGCTGAAGAAACGGGGGGTTGCCCACCTCCAGGTGGTGTACTCGGAGGAGCCGCCGCTCCCCCCTGCCCCCTCGGAGGAGACGGCGCCCCCCGGGCGGCGGGCCACCCCCGGCAGCACCGCCTTTGTCCCCGCCGCCGCCGGGCTGATCATCGCGGGCAGGGTCGTCCGGGACCTGGCCGCCGGCGGGGCGGAGCAGGGCGCCAGGTAAGAGCATCCCGCCCAAAAACCCACACTGTCCAAGCGAAAGGAGCAACGCAGATGAAGACGATACAGGAGGCAAGGACGCTATTGCAGCGCCTGCCACAGCAGAGCCTGGGCTTCTACCCCACCCCCCTCCACCGGCTGGAGCGCCTCTCCCGCCAGCTGGGGGTGGAGCTTTACCTGAAACGGGATGACCTCTCGGGGGTGAACCTCTTTGGCGGCAACAAGATCCGCAAGCTGGAGTACCTGCTGGGGGATGCCGTAGACCGGGGGTGCGGCGCGGCCATCACCTATGGCGCCACCCAGTCCAACCACGCCATGCAGACCGCCGCGGCCTGCCGCCGGTGCGGTTTGGCCCCCATCCTCTACTTAGTGAGCGTAGTGGAGCCGGACCCCCGGCAGCTCCGGGCCAACCTGCTGCTGGACAGCGTCCTGGGGGCGGAGGTGCACATCGTCCCGATGGCGCCGGGGGAAACCGAGGCGGCGGCGGAGGCCCGGGCCTTCCGGATGGGGGCGGACCACGCCGCCCGGCTGGAGGCCCAGGGGACCGGCTGCTGCGATATCCCCATGGGCGGGGCCAATCCCCTGGGCTCGGTGGGGTTCATCGGCGGATGGGTGGAGCTGCGGGAGCAGCTGGAGGCGCTGGGCGTCGCCGCCGACTGGGTCTGCCACGCCACCGGCACCGGCGGCACCCTGGCGGGCCTTGCCGCCGGGCGGGCGCTGCTGGGGGACGATACCCGCATCCTGCCGGTATCGGTAAGCGCCAAGGACACGGGCTACGAGGCCCGCACCGCCCGGCTGGCCAACGAGGCGCTGGCCCTGCTGGGGGCGGAGGAGCGGGTGGAAGCCGAGGCGTTGGCGGTGGCCCGGGACTACTACGCCCCGGGGTACGAAATCCCCAACGAGGCGGGCAACGGAGCGGTGCGGCTGCTGGCCCGTACCGAGGGGATTCTGCTGGATCCCGTCTACTCCGGCAAGGCCTTTGGCGGGATGGTGGACCAGATCCGCCGGGGGCGGATTCCCCAGGGAAGCACCGTTGTCTTTTGGCACACCGGCGGGGCCACCGCCCTCTTTGCGGAGGGGGAGATCGTGGGGGACCTGGCGCAGCGGGAGGAGGGTTGACCGCCTGCCCGCCGCCTATCGCCGCCGGAAAAAGCATCGAGTAAGGGCCTGCTCCGGAGCACCCGGCGTACCGGAGAATCCGAAGCAGACCCTATGGCGTAAGAGCCTATTCAGAACCTCCCTGCACGCCGCCATGACAGGTCTTTTCGCGCCCTGCGGCATTAGCACCACAGCAGGTATTGCCGCGTTTTTTTCCTTGCAGGACGTGAAAATCCCTGCCAATCCGGCACAGCGGGAGATCCTGAATAGGCTCTAAAAGAAAGGAGCTTGGCTGTTATGGATACCGAAAAGCTGTTTGACCACGTGGAGGTGCTGTACCACAGCAGCATCCGCATCACCGGAGAAAAAACGGTGTACATCGACCCCTTCGGGGTAACGACGGAGCCCCGGGACGCCGACCTGATCCTGATTACCCACGACCACTTTGACCACTTTTCGCCGGAGGACATCGCCAAGGTCCGGGGGAGGGAGACCGTGATCGTCACGCCGGCCTCCACCGCGGCCCGGGCCCGGGAGCTGGGGTTTGGGGAGGTCATCACCATGGGGCCGGGGGATACCGCGGAGGCAGCAGGGCTGGCGCTCCGGGCCATCCCCGCCTACAACACCAACAAGCCCAACCACCCCCGGGAGAACGGCTGGATCGGATACCTGCTCACCATGAACGGGATACGGTACTACATTGCGGGGGACACCGACGACACCCCGGAGGCCCGGGAGGTAGCCTGCGACGTTGCCCTGGTGCCGGTGGGAGGCACCTATACCACCGACGCGGCGGAGGCGGCGCGGATGGTAAACGCCATGGGGCCCAGGGGGGCGGTGCCCACCCACTACGGGGCCATCGTGGGCACTGTGGCGGACGGGGAGCGGTTCCGGGCAGGGTTGGCGCCGGGGATTCTGTGCCGGCTGCTGCTGCCGTAGCACGAGCCGGGAGGCTGCGGGGCGGCTATTGGCGGGTTAGGAGGGCGACGGATTCCACGTGCGCCGTCCGCGGGAACATATCCACCGGCTGCACCGCCCCCAGGCAGTACCCGGCCTTGGCCAGCTGCTGTAGGTCCCGGGCCAGGGTGGCCGGATTGCAGGAGACCATCACCACCCGCTCCGGCGCCATCTCCGCCACCGCCGACAGGGTGGCGCTGTCACACCCCTTCCGGGGCGGGTCGGTGATAATCACCCGGGGCCGCAGCCCCTCCGCCGCCAGCTCCGCCGCGGCCCTGCCGGCATCGGCGCAGCGGAACTCCGCGTTGCCAATACTGTTGCGCAGGGCGTTCTGCCGGGCGTCCCGGACGGCGCTTTCCACCACCTCCACCCCGATGAGCCGGTTTACCCGCCGGGCCATGGAAAGGCCGATGGTGCCCGCCCCGCAGTACAGGTCCAGCAGCAGGTCCCCGGGGGCCAGCTCCGCCAGCTCCTCCGCCTGCCGGTAAAGGAGCTCCGCCCCCCGGCGGTTCACCTGGTAGAAGGAGTGGGGGGAAAGCTCCACCTCCACCCCCCGCAGAACGTCCCGGATCACCGGGCTGCCAAACAACACCCGGGTATCCCGCCCCAGGATGACGTTGGTATTTTTGGTGTTGGTGTTCACCAGGATGGAGGCCACCCCCGGGCAGGCGGACAGCACCATGCTCACCAGCAGCCGGGGCTGGGGGATCCGCTCCCCGTTTACCACCAAGCAGACCATCACCTGGCCGGTGGCCTCCCCCCAGCGGAGGTAAAGGTGCCGGAACAGCCCCCGGCCGGTGGCCTCGTCGTAGGGGGGCTGGCCGCTCTGGTCGATGTACCGGCAGACCGCCCGCAGGATCTCCCCGAAGAAGGGGGGCTGGAGCCGGCAGTCCTCCCAGGGGATTAGGTTGTGGCTGCGGGGGGCGTAGAAGCCCCCCCGGGCCTTGCCCTCCGGCCCAAAGCCCAGGGGGTACTGGGCCTTGTTGCGGTAGCCGTCCTGGAGGGGGGAGGCCAGGATGGGCCGGAGCTTCGGGGCCATCCCGCCGATGCGGGCGATGGCGTCCGCCACCCAGCCCTCCTTCTGCCGCAGCTCCTCCTCGTAGCTCAGGTGCTGGAGGGAGCAGCCGCCACACCGGCGGCAGACGGGGCAGGCCGGCTGGACACGCCCGGGGCCGGGCTGCTCCACCTCCCGGATGATGCCGTAGCAGTAGGAGGAAAGGACCTTAACCACCTGCACCTGTAGCAGATCCCCCGGGGCGGCGCCGGGGACGAATACCGCCATCCCCTGGTACCGCCCCACCCCGCTGCCTTGGCTGCTCACCGACTGGATGGACAGGGGGATGAGGTCGTTTTTTTTCAGCATCGCTGCCTTCTCCTTTCCAACACTGGTTCTCTTCTCTCTCCTTGCACCGGGTCAGGACTCCCAAAAAAGCGCCCACGCCTCCTCCCAGCTAAGGCCCCGGAACCGGGCGGCATAGGACAGGAGCTTGGCCAGCAGATCCTCCGGGGGGGCTCCCCCGCCCTCCTCCCCGTCGGCGCTGCTGCCGGAGGCGGAGGAGGGCCCGGCATCCCCGGAGGAGGCATCCGGGGGCGGCTCCGATTCGGCGGAGGCGTCCCCCTCCGGGTCCTCCTCCCCGCCGGAGCCGTTCAGGTCGGGGAGGGGCGGGGCCTCTTCACCGCCGGGGCCGTCCAGGTCGGGAAGGGGCGGGGCCTCCTCCCCCTCCTCCCCGCCGCTTTCCGGGGGCAGGTCCCCCTCCTCGATGATGGGGTCGGATTGGGGCGGGCCCATCTCCTCCTGGCGGCCCTGGCCAAAGCGCCAATACTGGTTATACGCCTCCCGCCAGGCCGCGGCAAAGGCGGGGTCACACTGGGGCTGGGGCCAATCGCTGTCGCCGGGGCGGCGGGTGACGGTAAAAACCGGCTCCGGCTCCTCCTCGCCCTCCTGGCCGGCCACCTGCCGGAGGGTGATGGTGAGGGTGAAGTCCTTCCCCTGAAAAAAACGGCTGGCAATGGCCCGGTAGAGGTGGTCGGAGTGGCCGTAGATCTCCTCCGGGGAAAGGGCGGCGCAGAGGGCGGCGCAGAGCTCCGGGGTGGGGGCGGGCTGGTCCTTGGCCGGGTCCCAGCTGCCGGTGACGGTGGCCGCTCCCTCCCCGGTCTGTTCCACCGTGTAGGAGAGGCCCCGGGTGCCCTCACCGCCTGCCAGGGCCTGCTCCACCCCCAGCTGCCGCGGCTGGGAAAGCCTGCCCACCAGGAGCCACCCCAGCAGGGCGCAGAGAACCACAGCCCCCACCGCCCACAGGTTGATGCCGGTGACAAACCAGACCAGCAGCTCCCTTGGGGAGGAGAAGGGCAGGCGGAGGGGCGGGAGCAGCCACATGGAGGCCGGCACCGGGGAGGAACGGCGCCGCCGTTTTTTGGAACCGGCGGGGACGGGCCTTGCCGGCTGTCTGACAGACCGGGGCCGCCGGGCGCGCCGGGGGGGCCGCTCCGGTCGGGGAGCGGCTGTGGAGGCCTGCTCCGGCCCGGGAGGACTGCCAGACAGTGCCCCGGGGGCCGGGGACGGCCGGGGAGCGGCTGCGGGGACCTGCCCCGGCCCGGGAGGACCGCCGGACGTCGCCCCGGGAACCGGTACGGCGGCAGCGGCCGGGGAGGGGGCCTCCGACAGAGGCGTGGACGCCGCCCCGGCCGCTGCCGGGACAGGCTCCGGAGCGGGGGGCGGGGCGGTGACAGGGGGCTGGGGCTGGACCGGCTGGGGTTTTTGCTCCGTAACCACGGCGGATTCCCTCCCTTGCTGCTTTTTTCGACAGGATACCGCCTTATTGTACCATATCCGGCCCGCCGGGACAACAGGGGAAATCCTTGGGGCCGGATCTCCCCCCGGCAGCACGGCTTGCTTTAGCGGGAGGAACCGGGAGCCCTGTACCCATCAACCACCCAAATCACAAGAAGCTGCACCCAGCGCTGCCACACCCGGCCCGACGGGCAACTCCTCCGTCAGGCTGTGTGTGGCCGCGCCCGGTACAGCTTCTAAAAGCCGGTATCGCTGCCGAAAAAATCCCAAAGGGTATCCGCAACCGGGGCCTCCCGGTCTTCGGCGCCGCCGATGCAGGCAACCGTCCCGCCGGGCCTGATGCAATACGCACCGTCCGCCCCGTCATCGGCGAAAACGGCGCCCTCTGTGCCGTAATTGGCAGCGTAGAATTCCGTCCACTCCAGTATCATCTGGTGGGGGTAAAGGATCCATCCAACCTCTGCCCTCTGATGGGTATCGGGCAGGCGCATCGTCTCCGATATCCCGTCGCTGATACACAGGATGGCGTACAGCTTCTCCGGAACACGCCCATCCCTTTTGCCCCGATAGGGGGGATGCAGCAAAAGCTCCCCCCGGTACCGGCGTGATATTCTATCGATGCAGTCCATCCCGCCCCTGTAGGGCTGGCCTGCTGCCGGGCCGTTATCCAAAGTCATAGGTGACGGTTTTGCAGACATAGCCCATGTGGTCTATCGTCTGGTTCGCCCACAGCTCCAGCCGGAGCATCCCCAGCCGGAGGGTAAAGCCCTTGCGGGGGGCCTCCGGCTCCTGGTAAAAGTCACCGTTCAGGCTCCAGTAGAGGCGGCGGGGCGGCACCTCGATATTGTGGAACAGCTGGCCGGAAAAGCTGTTGATGACCTCCTTGGGCTGGCCCAGCCAGTTTGTCGTCTGGTAAAGCCGGTCCAGAAAAGCCTTTTCCACCGCCAAAATCTCCCCCGGCTGGCCGTCCTCCCAGGCACAGCGGAGGTAAAAGCTGGGGTAGACGCAGTAGTCCTTCTCCACCGGTACCTCCATCCGCAGCTTCAGGTAGCGGATACCCTCCTTTGTCATGGCGGCACCGGCCAGGGCGTTCCGCTCCTCCGGCTCCAGGGCCTCGTCCCGCTTTACCGCCTTTATGTAATCATAGGCGTTGTCGTAGACGATGACGGTGAGGTCGGGGTACTCCTCCGGGTGCTCCAGCACCTTGCGGACCTTCACCTCCCGGTGGATGTCGGGGAGCTCCTCCCCGGCGCTGTGGCGGTGCCAGACGTAGGCCGTCACCGAAAGGACCAGGCAGAGAGCCAGGGCCAGCGCCAGCATCAGCCGGGGGTTCTTCATCAGCTTGCGCATGGGGACACCTCCTTTGGGCGGGGGGATCAGTGCTTTTCCACATACTCCTTAATCAGCAGGTATATCTTGTACAGCAGGATGATGGGGATAATCTGCACCGCGGCGGAATACAGAAAACTGACTACGAAAAACAAGCTGATATGCATTGGGCTCCTCCTTGACGGTCATCCGCTTTGGCGGGTGGCGGCGTACCATCCCCCGCCCAAAAGCAGCGGCAGGCCGGAATCGATGTACCGGGGGATGAGCAGGTAGAGCCTCCAGGGGATCCCCTCCAGCCGGCAGAGGTAGAAGGCCACCAGGACAAGATAGCTCAGTGTCAGCAGGCCACAGACCAACAACAGCGGCTTTCTGGCCCCGGGGCGGAGCCGGGGTTCCTCCCGGAAGAGGCCGGCCACCCCCCAAAGGAAGGCGTACCCCAAAAGCAGCAGCATACAGGGCCGCACCACAAAGGAAACCACCAGCTCCGGTACGATGTTGAACCGCTCCACCCGCTGGGCCTGGGCGTAGGGGGCGCCCAGCGCCATCACCGCCACCAGCACCGGCAGCAGCGCCAGACAGACAAGGTCGTGCTTTTGGATACGCTCTTTCATGGGGCCTCCTTTCACATCGCCGGGGTGGTTACGGACAGGTCTTGGCGGTACCGGCACGCCGGCGGCGGGACCAGAGCAGCCAGAGGAGAGCCACGGCCAAGGCATAGCTCACCGCCGCCCCCTGCCATAGCAGGATATTGCGCCTTAGGGCGAAGAAGAAAGCATCCATATTGGTGGTGGCCCCGGTTTCGTAGACCTTGCAGAGGGTGACAATCAGGCCGGTAAAGAGGATATCCGCCGGCAGGCAGGTGCGGCCCCGGGTGGCGGCGCAGTAGCCCGCCAACAGCAGCACCGGGATCCACACGTTCCCGTCAACCAGCACCAGCTGGCGCAGGGACTCCGGGCCGCCGGGGATCAGCAGGAGATACCCCGCCACCACCAGGGCGAAGACGCCGTACCACAGGGCCATCCCCGCCGCCCGTCCCCGGGGGAAGTCTATGGCCCCTTTGGGCGGCTGGAGGTTCAGGACGACGCTGCGGCTTTCCCTGTCCGCCCGGAGCCGGAGCCACCGCAGCAGGGGGGCCGCTGCCAGTACCGTCAGTGTCACCCAGTCGGGAATGAGCCAGGATCTGGTGTAGTCTGCCATCCGCAGGATGTAGAGTAGGAGTGTTACAAAAAGCGCCATTATATCACCTCTTTCGACCTTATTATACCAGATTATTGTGATAGATGCAAATCTTTTGTGTTTTAGCAACGGGGGGGCGGCGGATGCCACCCCCTGGCCCTGGTAGAAAATAAGCTTTATTCGTCCTTAAAACAGCCCAGCTTAAGATATCCAATGATAATTGCCAACATAATACCGGCAATCTTCCCCGTCATCAGAATATAGACGGCGCTTCCTACATTCCCCGCCAAGCTTGGCAGGAGAAATGCAAGGTCAGCCGAAAAAGCCATCAACACCAGGAAAATAATAAAGTGAATGTGTTTCTTTTTCATTCATTTTCCCTCCTAATATTTTGTGATTCTCAAGGGGGCCCTTCACAACACCCTCTATACTATATAATCGTTTGAGAGGTACCCAATTAGGACAATTTTTTCCAGAAAACTTGCGAAAAAAATCAACTTCGGCATTGTGCACTATTTTTTGCCGACAGATTCAGCCACCTTGACCAATTCCTCTTTTGATAAATGCCCGGAGACCGAAAAGAAGTAGATTCCATCGTCCCAATAAATGGTTTTCAGGGAATCGTTTCCCAAATACCACGCAGATTGTCTGCCGTTTAATAAAATTACCTCCGGCGTAATATGTTCTGTATCAACATCCAGCCGCGCGTTATCAATTTGTTTCTGACGCAGACGGACAATGAGCTGTTCCGGGTTTTCATAGGTTTCCACATGGTCAATTTCGGTGGTCCTATCCTGTACCTGCTCGAACCCCTCCGGCAGATAGGCCAAGTGATAGGCCACAAACTCCCCCGGGCGGTACCCCTCCTCCAGCTGCTCGTAGCGGATGGTGGAATACTTGGGGTGCTCCTCCCGCACCAGCCGGAAGTACCGCATGGACGCCATAGCGGCGGTGGAGCAGAGCACCGCCGCCAGCACCGCCGCCGCCAGCATCCGGGGGCTCAGGCGGTGGCCCTGCCGGGGCCGGGGACAGCCGGCGGCTCCCTCCCCGCCGGCTGCCGGGATGGGGCGGGCCTCCTCCTGCTCCGCCCGCCGGCAAAGGCGCTCCATCCGCAGCCGGAACCGCCAGGAGAAGCGGTGGGGCCGGGGCGGCTCCAAGGGGTAGCGCCGGGCCATGGCCTCCCCCCACTGCCGGATGATCCACCCCAGCTCCTCGTCGGTGAGCTCATTCCGGAAAGTCATACTCGTAACCCTCTTCCTTCATCTTTTCCTTTAGCAGCCGCTTTCCCCGGGCAAGCTGCTTGTACACCGTCTGGATCTCCTTCCCCTGGAGCTTTGCAATCTCGGCCGGGGCAAAGCCCAGTCCCCGGAGCTTCAGCACCGCGCTGTAAAGCTCCGGCAGGCTGTCGATGATTTCGATGATGCCGCCGCCCTCCGCCGGGGCGGGGGGCAGGTCATCGGCGGTCAGGGTTAGGTGGTCCAGGCTCTCCCACTGCTGCTCCCGTTTTCTGCGGCGGATCAGGTCCACCGCCTTGTTCCGGGCCATGGTCAGGGCGTAGCTCCGGGCGGAGCAGTCGTCCCCGGCCAGCTCCCGGAGTTTGTCGGGCTGCTCCAGCATCGCCAGCAGGGCGTCGTGGGTGGCGTCCTCGGCCAGGGAGGGGCTGGCGGTAAGCTCCAGGGCCAGCTGGTACATGGCCTGCTGATGGCGCTGGTAGAAGCGCCGGAAGGTCCGGGGCTTTTTGGGGCCCTTCCAGGCCGTCAGGATAAAGGCAAGCATCCGCAACCCTCCTTGCCGGGCAATCGGGGAAGGGGAGCGCAAACATCCCCTTAGAGCCTATTCAAGCTCTCCCAGCACGCCGCCTGAACGGGTATTTTTCCAACGGCCAACCGCCGCAGGCGGCTCTTAGCGCCTGGAAAAAATCTTGCAATACAGCAAGTATTCTGCGAAGCAGACGTGCCCGAAGGGCTCCGAGATTTTTTGCCTTGCAGGACGAAAAAATAATCGGGTTTGGGTCAAAAACAAAAAAGCCCCCCGATTGCTCGGAAGGCTTCTTGCGGTTTTGCGGTGGGATATCCCGGATCAGCCGGCAGCATTGAGCTTGCGGGCCAGGCGGGCTTTTCTGCGGGCGGCAGTATTCTTATGAAGGAGGCCCTTGGCGGCAGCCTGGTCGATCTTCTTGATGGCCAGGGTAACGGCAGCGGTCCTGTCCTCGCTGGCGCCGGCAATGGCGGCCTCCGCCTTCTTGATGGTGGTTTTGAGGTTGGAGTTGAGGGACTTGTTCCGCAGAGTTTTGGTGGCGATGACCTTTACTCTCTTCTTCGCAGATTTGATATTCGGCATTTAGTGACACCTCCTTCACGGGGATTGATGGGGGACGGCGTCGGTGGGACACCGAACCCTCTTCTTGACAGTACAAGTTATGATACCATGTTCCGGCAGGAAATGCAAGGGGTTTTGGGCAAGTTTTTTTGCAAAATTACGGTTGTTCCGGGGGGTTGGGGAAGCCCTCGGAGGACATCAGGAGGTCCAGGGCGGCCTGGGAATCGGGGGAGGCGGCAGGTTTTGCCGCGGCCAGCAGTCCTGCGGCCCCCAGGATGACGGCGCTGCCCAGGGCTTTGGGCAGCGTAAAGGTCTCTCCCAGCCAGAGGGCGCCGGCGGCGGAGCAGCTGACCGGCTCAAAGAGGCTGAAGACGGCGGCGGTGGTGGCGCTGAGGTACCGGACGCCGATTTGGAGCAGCACCACGGCAAAAAAGGAGGCGGTGACGGCGGTCAGGAAGGTATAGCCCATGGCGGCGGGGGGCAGGGCGAAGACGATTTGGCGGGCGAAGGCGTTATAGGCGAGGATTCCCAGGTCCACAGCCACGGCGGTATAAAAAGTGATAAGGAAGGGGTCCAGGTCCCGGATGGCGGTTTTATCCACGGCCACCATATACCCGGCATAGGTAACGCCGGAGGCGAGGGCCAGGGTCATGCCCAGGAGGCTGCCGCTTTCGCCGCCGCCCTCCAGGAAGAGGAAGACGCCTGCGGTGGCCAGGGCGAGGGCGAGGAGCTTGGCACGGCCCAGGCGCTCCTGGAAGGCGGCACGGCAGATGAGGGCGACGAAGACGGGGTACATAAAATGCAGGGTGGTGGCGGTACCTACGCCGATATCGCTATAGGAGATGTTGAGCATGAGGGTTGTAGCGCCCCGGCCCAGGAGGCCTACCAGCAGGAGGGTTATTAGCTGCTGCCGGGTGACGCGGAGGGAGACACGGCGGAGGAGGAGGACGGCCAGCAGTAGGGGGAGGACGAGGAATTCCCGGTAGAAGGTTAGGGTGATGGGGTTGCTGCCCAGGGGGTAGCTTTTGCTGGAGAAGACGGGGGCGATACCGTAGAGGATAGCGGACAGGAAGGTTAGGAGGATACCTTTTGCTTTCATGGATAAGCCTGCTTTCCGGGTAAGATGGCTATCATTATACCGCTGGGGCGGGGGAAATACAAGGGGGGTGGGCAGCAGCTGTCCGCCAGAGGCCCGCAGGGCGATAGAAGTTTCGGTCAAGCCTTTTCAAAGGCTTGCAGGTCCAGGGCAGAGCCCTGGTCGCTCCCCGCAGGGAGCGAAACTCCCCAGGTTGACTATGATAACGGCAGGGCTTGTGTTTTTGGCACGGGCCCTGCCGTTTTGTTGTAGGCCGTTAGGCCGCGGTTTTTATCGGCGGCGTTTGGGTGAGGATGGGGGCTATTGCGGGTTGGTAGTCGACTGGCGGGGAAGCGCAAACCGCGGCCGGGGTTAGGAGTAGCCGCTTTCTCCCCAAAACAGCCCGCCGATGCAATTGGCGGGCGCATTTTGGGACCACCG
>JAAWGY010000048.1 GCA_022795575.1 Angelakisella sp.
ACTTTGGAAAAACTGCGAGCGCAAATTGCAGAACTCTTTTCAAATGTTTTCTCTCGCTTTTATTCGTTTGCTTTTGAATAGATACTAAACAGCTTCTGAAAGGGGAAAGTATCTCTCCCTTCAATATCTGGAAGTGGCAGAGGGTGTTTGTCAGGGTGCCTCCAGAAAAATTTTGAAAAAAGTTTTTTGGGGGGAAGATCATAGCAGGGTACGGAGCTTTTTCAGCGCAGCGGCGATACTTTCACTGACAGACTGCCTGCTGGCCCCCTCCTGCTCCGCGATCTCCTGCAAGGTGTAATTGAGGAAGATATGCTTCACCTGGCGTTCCCGCTGGGTCGCCGTAAGCTGGTCCAGCAGGCGGGAAAGGTCGGTCATTTGGATCAGCACCGACTCAAATTCGCAGGACATGGAGCCTTCTGCAGTGGTTTCCAGCCATTCCTCGAAATGCTTCCGGCGGTAGCGGTGCTTGCCCTGGTAGGCGTTGTCCAGCAGGTAGACCCCAACGATCTCCTGTAACTTGTCCAGCACCTGGGCAAACAGCTCCGTGAGGGCAGATGCTTCTTCTCCGTTCTCTCTCATCTCGGAAAGGGAGCAGATTTCCCCATAGGCCGCCAGGAACCGCTTGCGGTGCTTGGGGTCGTAGGGGATGGCTTGGTACTCCTCCCCAAAGCGGTAGATTTGGCTGTATAACTGGTCTACCGCTAAATCCAGTCGTTGGGCTTGACCTTGATAGGCGGAAAAGACAGGACCGTGGATTTTCTCCAAGTAGCTGACAATTCCCCGGAAGATGGTGGAACTTCCCTCTGTGTCGGTCCATCGGACCTCAAAAATGTATGGTTGCTTCTTGTAGATATAGTGCAGGACCACTTTTATTTCCTCCTTTTTGGGCGCAAAACGCAAAAAGTCCCGGCCGGACTTTTCAGCCCAGTCGGGAGGAGAAAATAACAAGTGATATAATAGTCCTTAAAAAGTTGTATAAAAAATAGCGCCTAAAAAACCGTTTGGTAACGGCTTTCAGACGCCAATCGGGTGTGTATTTTGATTTTAAGTAGAAGCGAGCATGACCACACATCCTTTCCCCAGCAGATAGTCACCCGAAAAGGCTGAGGAACAGAGAATAGTGTTCATGCTCATTTGAAGGGAATGGCGACTGCTTTTGGCACAGAGCTGCTGTCGAACTGCTTTATTGGACTGTGATATAGTTTTCGATCACCCTCCTTTATCCTTTGATTATACTTAACAAATTATATAGTACAACTTATAATATCGTTCACATTTTGGGGCAGGAGACTATTATTATAGATATTCTCCCGATAATGGTGGTGGTGAGCGGATGAGGAAACGAAACATAGCCGGTAAGAAACCGGATTTCAAGCCCATTGGCCGGGCTATGCGGGAAGCGCGGCTTTGCGAGGGCTGGACCCAGGAGGAGGCTGCCGAAAAGCTGGGGATCGAGCAGCCCTATTACCAGCGTTTGGAAACGACCGGGCAATATCCAAGCGTGGAGTTGCTTTATAAAATTGTCCGGCTTTTTCAACTCTCTGTGGATGAATTCTTTTTCCCAAATGTTACACCTGTAAAATCAGGACGGAGAAAACGATTGGATTCAATGTTAGACCGGTTGAATGACAATGAATTGCTGGTAGTTGAAAGCACGATAAAAGGATTGCTGCGAATGAAAGAAGACCCTGATAAGTAAATTTATGTTTTCAAAGAAAAAGAAACCATCAATGGTATAGAGACATGAATACCACATCAAAGAATAAATATTCCAAAGAGTACATACGAGCGTATATTGGTCGTCCTGTGTGTACATTCGTGTGTACTTAACGATACAAAAATTATACAAACATGTAACAGGATTTGTCAAGGGTAGAATATGTTCCTCATTATACTCTTAAAGAGAAACAAACAGCTGCATTGGTATTTGTAAAAAAATTCAGTACAGATATCTGCCAAATTGAAATTGCACACTCTCTTATGCTATAATAAAAAAACAGGCATAGATTTCCATCTGACCAGAGAGGAGCCGCAAGATGACAAAGGAATTTCGACAGGTGACCCGAAAGGATGTAGCCCTGCTGGCCGGGGTCAGCGAAACGGTGGTGTCCTATGTCATCAACAACAACCGCTATGTGGATAAGGAAAAGCGCCGTCGGGTTGAGGAGGCCATCCGGGAGCTAAACTACCGCCCCAACACCATAGCCCGGGCGTTGAAGGGCAAAAACACCAACCACATTGTTTTCATCGCCGACCAGATCATCACCGAGCATTTCAGCCTGCTTATCAGCGAACTGGATAAGCACGCCTACGACCTGGGTTATATGGTTTCCCTCTGCTCCAACCGGAACTCTCAGAAGTTTATCAACGACATCATCAGCCGCCGGTACGACGGTATCATCATCAGCTCCATCAGTTTTCCCAATGAGTATATCCAGCAGCTTATCGATGCCCGGATCCCGGTGGTGCTGCTGGCCAACCGGGATTACAGCGGAATCCAGGGGGCGGGGCTTATCCACAACGGCCTTTATAACGGGGCCAAGGCCGTTGTCCGCTACCTGGCGGAAAAGGGCCGCCGGAACATCATCTATATTGACCGGTTCAGCAAACGGGGGCATTTCAGCGACTACAACGACCTGCGCTACCGGGGATTTGTGGAGGAGATGCAGACCCTGGATCTTTCCCCTGACCCCGCCCGGCTGGTCATCACCGGCTGCGCCGATCCCCAGGAAATCACGGCAGCGGTGGAACGGTATTTGAAGGAACATCCGGTGGACGCCATCTTCGGACGAAACGACAAGGTGGCCTGTATCGCTATGCAGGCCGCCCAAAAAATGGGATACCGGGTGCCGGAGGATATTGCGGTAGCCGGATTCGACAACTCCACCATGAGCCAGTTTACCACCCCCCCCATCACCAGTATGGAGATTCAGCGGGAAGGCATCGCAAAAAGCGCGGTAGAGATGCTCCAGCAGATGATCGAAAAAGGGGAGATCCCTAAGCCGGTAACCTATTCTACCCGGCTTATTTGCCGTGCCAGTACCGAGCCGTGAGCATTCGTCCGCCCTTTCTTTGTGTAAAAATGACAGTTTCTTCCCCCGTCCCCGGGTTAAATGGCTGAATTTTTAATATTCTCTTGACATGACCGCCGATAACAGGTATAATAATTTATGTCAGTTGTACACTCGTGTTTACATAATTCTTTTTTCTACCCCTTCTGGAAAGAGGGGGACTTTCTCCGGCAAAATGTACACTCGTATTTACAACGACAACAGCAGACCGACGGTCGAAAAAGGAGGGTGGATACCCTTCTCAAACATGAAGGAGGAACCTCTCGTGAAAAAATGTACCGTTCAAAAGATCCTTTCCCTTTCGATGGCACTGCTCCTGACCCTGAGCCTGGCTGCCTGCGGCGGCGGACAGCAGAGCTCCGCCCCGGCTCCGACTCCCGCACCTGCCCCTGCTTCTCCCTCTACCCCCGCCGGGGATGCCCCCAAGGAGCCTGTCACCCTGCGCTTCTACAACTACGCCCTGTCCGAGACGGCCAAGGCCGACTGGTGGCAGTCCACCATCGCCGATTTCCAGAAGGAAAACGACTGGGTAACCATCGACACCATCACCGTGGATTACAACAGCATGGTTTCCACCTTTACCAACGACCTGGCCTCCGGACTTTCTGTAGACCTGGTTTACGGCGAGGTAAGCTGGGTTCCTGCTCTTGTGGACGGCGGATTTATCCAGGCGCCCAAGAATGTCCTCTCGGCTGATTTCTACGGCGGCTACTATCCCTATGTCACCGACCAGTTCCAGTACAACGGGGATGTCTACGGCGTGCCCCACTACTACACCAACTCGGTGATCTTTGTCAACAAGGACCTGGTCATCGCCGCCGGCCTCAAGCTGGAGGAGTTCCCCACCACCCTGGACGGCCTCAAGAGCTGGATTGAGACGCTGAACAAGAAGTACAGCGGTGACCCCAATGTCACCACCACCTTTGGCCTTACCACCGCCGAGGTTCCCGCCACCGGCGCCAACATCAACGCCATCTATACCGCTTTCGGCGGCACCCTGATTAACGAAGACGGCACCCTGGCCGACCTCACCGCCGAGCCCAACAAGACCGCCATGCACGAGGCCCTGGACTTCTATAAGTACTTGCTGGATACCAAATCCACCCAGGAAAACCTGAAGCTCAAGGACTACCGCGCTTCCTTCGGAGCCGGGAATGTCTGTATGTATGTGGACTCCTCCTGGGGCTACGCCCAGATTGGCGAGGTTGACGCAAACGCCAAGAACTTCACCGTCACCGCCCCTCTGCCCGCCGCTATGGGCACCAACGGCAAGGGTTCCTCTCTGGTAGAGTCCCACTGCTTCCTCATGGGTTCCCAGCTTACCGACGCCCAGAAGGAGGCGGTAAACCTCTTCGTTCAGCACTGCACCAAGAACGAGACGATGGAAGGATACCTGAACAACATCGGCCTGGCCTTTGTGGCCCACAAGGGGATGGAAAGCTGCCCCATCTCTCCCATTCTGGAAGGGGCGGCCAAGGGAGTTGACAATGTGGTCCGCCAGACCCAGATTGGCCCCATCATCAGCGTCCAGACCGAGCTGGCTTCTATGGTCCTCAACTACACCATCAACGGCATGAGCGCCGACGACGCCATCGCCGAGTATGTCAAGCAGGCCGAGTATTATATCAATCAATAAGAGCCGGTTGCCAGAAAGGGCAGGGGTACCGATGCCTTTGCAAGTACCCCTGCCCTTTTTCTACCCGAACCTGCATAATAAAGGAGGGAATCGGATGCCCCGAAAAATCTCGCTGTCAGCAGGGGGAAAGGATAAGATTTTCTATTTTGTTCTGCTTCTTCCCGCCATCCTGCTCTGCGTCGCCTTTATCATCATCCCCATTATCGATTCGGTGGCTATGAGCTTTACCACCTATAAAATCGCCAATCTTACCAGCGGGACCCCTGGCCAGTGGAACAACTTCGGCAACTACACCCGCCTTTGGAAAGCGGGAAAGCTCCAGTCCGCCGCCGGTATTACCATTTTCTTTGTAGCGGTCACCGTCATCCTCACCTTTGTCATCAGCATGACCCTGGCCCTGCTGCTGAACACCAAAATATACGGCGCCCGGCTGCTGCGCAGTGTCATGATGATCCCCTGGGTCATCCCCACCGTCATTGCCGGTCTGCTCTGGGCCTGGATCTACGCCAACCCTTATGGACTTTTACAGTACCTGGTGGGGGTATTCACCGGGGGCAAAGTCACCGGTTTTTCCATCCTCAGTGGCCAAAACACCGCCATCTGGGGGATCATCATCGCCGCCCTTTGGAAGCAGATCCCCCTCATGGCCCTGCTGCTTCTTTCGGGTATGCAGAGCATCCCGGAGGAAATGCTGGAGGCCGCCACCATCGACGGGGCGGGATACTTTACCCGGCTCATCCGGATCATCATCCCCCACATGAAAAGCGTTATCGCCGTCACCGTCTCCATGTGCATCATCGAAAATTTCAAGCAGTACCCCCTCTTCGCCACTCTCACCAACGGCGGGCCCACCGGGGCTACCACCACCTTTGCCGTCCTCTCCTACGACGAAGCCTTTGTCAACTACAACTATGGGTCCGGCGCGGCGGTAACCACCGTTTGGCTTCTGCTGATGATTGTTGTGGTCTTCCTGTTCAACCAGGTGTTCCGCAAAGAAGAAATGTAAGGAGGCTGTCCTATGACCAATCAAATCGCCGCGCCAAAGTCTGTCCTAAGCGGCAGCGGCAGACGGGCTGCCCTCTCGGTATTGAAATACCTGGTGATTGCGGCTATTTTTCTGTTTCTGCTTTTCCCGGTCTACTGGATGCTGGTAACTTCCCTCAAGATAAACACCGAGTCCTACCGGGTGGTTCCCACCCTCTGGCCGGAAAGCCTCTCCTTTGAGGGGTACCTCACCCTCTTCCGGGACGGGAAGTTCTTTGTCTACTACAAAAACAACCTTATCGTTTCCGCCCTGGCGGCGGTTATCATCTGCTTCATCTCCATCTTTGCCGGGTACGCCCTCAGCCGCTTCCGCTTCAAATGGAACCGGGTCATGCTGGCCACCTTCGCCTTTTCCCAGATGATGCCGGTGATCAGCCGTCTCATCTCCCTTTACACCATCCTGCGGCGGCTGAACCTCACCGACAACCACCTGGGGCTGGTGCTGGCCATCAGCGCCACCCAGGTCCCCTTTACCGTCTCTCTCATGGCATCCTTCTTTGACGGCATCCCCCGGGATTTGGAAGAGGCAGCGGGGATGGACGGGGCCGGACGGCTGAACACTCTCTTCCGGGTCATTATGCCCCTGGTCATTCCCGGCATCCTGGCCGTGGGGGTGTACAGTTTCCTCATGACCTGGGACGACTACCTCCACGCCATCACCCTCATCCGCTCCAACGATCTGTGGACTCTTTCCCAGGGACTGAAACTTACCTATCTTGGAGAGGTCAGCGACTGGCAGCTTATCAATTCCGCTTCCACCCTGGGGACTCTGCCTATGATCTTTGTTTTCTTCTTCTTCCAGAAGTACATGATAAAGGGCCTGGTGGCCGGCGCGGTCAAGGGCTGACGCAATTACGATAAACAGGAGTGAAATACCTATGTTGACAAACAATCTGGACCTGCTTCGGCGGGCTTCCCGGGAAGGCTTCGCCATCCCGGCCATTAACACCCAGGGGGGCAACTACGATATCATCCGGGCCTGCTGCAAGGCAGCAGAGGAACTTCGCAGTCCCATCATCCTGGCCCACTATGTCTCTACCGGGGCTTACTCCGGCAACGATTGGTTTGTGGAAACCGCCAAATGGTGCGCCGGCAAGGTGGATGTCCCCGTCTCGGTCCACCTGGACCATGGTGACGGATTTCCTATCTGTATGGAGGCCCTGCGACTGGGCTTTACCAGCGTGATGATCGACGGCTCCACCCTGCCCATCGAGGAAAACGCCGCCGTTACCAACGAGGTTATCCGCACCGCTCGATGCTTCGGCGTGCCGGTGGAGGCGGAGATCGGGGAACTGCTGCGGCTGGACAACGGTGTCCCCATGGAGAACAAAAACATTGTGGACCCGGAGGATGTTAAGCGGTTCCTCTCCCTCTGCCAGCCGGACACCCTGGCCATCGGCATCGGCAACGCCCACGGTTACTACCGGGGCAAACCGGATATCCATCTGGATGTGCTGGCAGCGGTGCGAAAGTTTACCGACATTCCCCTGGTACTCCACGGCTGCACCGGCATGGAGGAAGGCATCGTCCGCCAATCCATCCGGTTGGGGGTGGCCAAGATTAACTTTGGCACCGAGATCCGCTATAAATATGTCCAGCATTATCAGGAAGGTCTGGAAAAGCTGGAGCATCAGGGTCATTCCTGGAAGCTGAGCCAGTACGCCAGCGACGCCTTGGTGGAGGATGTCAAAAAAATTATTCAGCTTTCCGGCTCCGTCGGAAAAGTATAAGGGGGTATCTGCAAATGTCCAAGAAAAAGCTGAACCTGGGATTTTTGGTGACCGTCTCCGGCCGGTGGCCCCGGGAGCTGCCGGAACGCCGCCTGGCGGAGTATGGCAACTGGGTAAAGGAAACCTTTGCCGATACAGAGGTCAAAGTTTTTCCCCGGTTGGTTTGCACAAAAGCGGATGTTGAGGACTGTGTCCGGGAGTTCAAGGCTGGCGAGATCGATCTGATTCTTCTGGTTTACGGAGCCTTTACCGGGGATGATGTTTCCTGTGCCATCGCTGACAGTCTCCGGGTTCCGGTAATTCTCTGGGCCCCCCGGGAGGAGACCTGGGTCCGGGAGGACCGGCTTTACGCCAACGCCCTTTGCTCCGCTGCCATGAACGGGGCCAGCCTTATGCGCATCGGGGCGTCCCACCACATCCTCTTCGGCAACAAGGAGGAGGAGCGGGTTAGAACCGAGCTTTCCGGCCTGGTGGAAGCCTACGCCGTCAAAAAGAGCCTTCTGGGGATGACCTTCGGCCTCTTCGGTTACCGGCCCACCGCCTTTTACAACTGCGCTTTTGATGAGGTGATTATCCGCCGCACCTTCGGAATCAATGTGGAGGAAACCGACCTCAAGGTGGTCTTCGACGAGATGGCCGCTCTCCCGGCGGAAGAGGTGAAGGCAGAGATGGAAAGGACCGCCGGAAGCTGGGACACCTCCACCCTTCCCGATGGTTATCTGGAAAACCATGTTCGGCTGTTCCTGACCCTGAAAAAACTGATGCCCCGTCAAGGCTACGACTATGCCGCCATCAAGTGTTGGCCGGAGATGGGGAACCTCCATACCACCCCCTGTGCCGTCCTGGGCCGCCTGGCCGATGCAGGGCTGAATATCTTCTGTGAGGGGGATATGGACGCCGGGCTGGCCGCCGCAGTACAAAACCAGTTTACCGGCAAGCCCCCCTTCATCTGCGACCTTATCAATATGGACGAAAAGGAGAACACCTTCACCTTCTGGCACTGCGGCAACGCCGCCCCCAGCCTTCATGATGAAGAGGACGGGGTGACCATGTGCAACCATCCCCTGGCGGGACAGGGCACCGCATTCTGGTGCGCCCTAAAGCCTGGCCCGGTCACCGCAGCCCGGTTCACCAACCTGAACGGGGAGTACCGGCTCTTCCTCCTGAAAGGCGAGGCGGTCCCCACCACCCGTTGCACCCGGGGCTCTATGGTGAATGTCAGGGTGGAAACCCCCGTTTTAGAGGTACTTCGCAACATCGCCGAAAACGGCATGAGCCACCATTACAGCCTGGTTTGGGAGGACACCGCCGCCCGGATGGAACAGCTGGCAAAGCTGCTGGGCATTCCGGTCATCCACCTGTAAGGAGGTCTATCCATGAAAAACCCCATTCTTGTGGTACACGGGGGCGCTCCCACCGCCGTCATCAACGCCTCCCTTTACGGAGTCATCCGGGAGGCGGAACGCCATCCCCAGGCCGGGCCGGTCTATGCTGCTATCGGCGGGGCGGGGGGCCTGCTCCGGGAAGAATTGCTGGATCTTTCCACCGTCCCGACGGAGGTCATCGAAAGACTGCCCCACACCCCGGCTTCCGCCATCGGCACCAGCCGGGACGCCCTGGAGCCGGAGCACTACCGGGCCATTGCAAAAATTCTAGAGAAACGGGGGATCCGCTGCCTGCTCTTTAACGGGGGCAACGGCAGCATGGACGCCTGCGGAAAAATCTATAAAGCCTGTCGGGAACTGGGGATGGAGCTTTCGGTGGTGGGCATTCCCAAGACCATTGACAATGATATTGCGGTTACCGACCACGCCCCGGGCTACGGCAGCGCCGCCCGGTTTATCGTCGGGACGGTGGGGGAGCTGAGCCGGGATGTGGCGGCGCTGCCCATCCATGTCAGCGTCATCGAGGCCATGGGCCGCAACGCCGGCTGGGTGGCGGCGGCCTCCGCCCTGGCCCGGGAACGGGAGGGGGACGGCCCCCACCTCATCTATCTGCCGGAGCGCCCCTTCCGCCAGGAGGAATTTTTAGAAGATGTGACCGCTCTTCATAAAAAGCAAGGGGGCGTGGTAGTGGTGGTCAGCGAGGGATTAAAGGGCCCGGACGGGGAGCCGGCGGTGCCGCCCATCTTCCGCTCCGGCCGGGCTGTCTACACTGGGGATGTCAGCGCCCACCTGGCCCAGCTGGTCATCAAGGAGCTGGGCATCAAAGCCCGAAGCGAAAAGCCGGGGCTTTCCGGCCGGGCCTCCATTGCCTACCAAAGTACAGTGGACCGGGAAGAAGCCATTCTTGCCGGAAGGGAGGCAGTAAAGGCTGCATTAGAAGAGGCCACCGGCGTGATGATCGGCTTGGAACGCCTCCCCGGCCCGGAGTATGTTGTCCGCCCTGTCCGCATCCCTATCGAGAAAGTGATGCTTACCGAGCGATTGCTGCCTGATGAGTTCATCACCCCCCGGGGCAACGATGTCACCGAAGCATTTCTGCACTGGTGCCGGCCCCTTGTGGGGGAGGAGCCGATGCCCCATCAGCGGGCCGACCTGCGGGAGATCTTTTTTGCGGCAAGGAAAGAGCGATGATCCTGTTTTGACCAAACTGGCCAGCAGAAAAAGACCGCCTATGCAGTTTTTCTCTGCTGGCCGATTTTGTAGAAGGAGGAACAGCATGAAATATATCTACCTGAACCTGAAGCGGTTCGACATTCCCCCGGAGCTGGGGGGTGTCAACCGCCTGGCCCCGCCGGAAAAGTGGGCCGAGACCATCGTCACCGGCACCGAAGCAAGGCTCCTGAAATACGACCCCGCAGAGGTGGAGTTTGTCCAGTACTTCCCCGAGGCCCACATCCTTGCCGCCGCCGCAGCCAGAAAAGGCCCGGTGCGGGTGGGCTGCCAGGGGGTCTACCGGGCGGATACCGCCGTGGGGGGGAACTTCGGGGCCTTTACCACCAACCGCCCCGCCCACGCCGCCGCCATGCTGGGCTGCACCGATACCCTCATCGGCCACTGTGAGGAACGAAACGACAAGGCGGGGATTCTGGCCGAAGCCGGGGTCACCGACACTGCCGCCGTCAACCGCCTTCTGAATCAGGAGGTGCTGGCCGCCCAGGCGGCGGGGCTGGTGGTGCTCTACTGCATCGGCGAAAAGAGCGAGGAGCAGGACCGCTGGCAGGAGGTGCTGGGGGAACAGCTGGAGGTGGGCCTCCGGGGCGCGGACATGGGCAAGGTGGTGGTGGCCTACGAGCCGGTGTGGTCCATCGGCCCCGGAAAAGCCCCGGCGGACAAGCCCTATATCCAGAAGGTAGCCCGGTTCGTCCGGGAGCAGACCGGCGGCTTGGATGTGGTCTACGGCGGGGGCCTCAAGGCGGACAACGCCCAGATGCTGGCCTCCATCCCGGAGATCGCCGGGGGGCTGATTGCCCTCACCCGCTTTACCGGGGAGATCGGCTTTTACCCCGAGGAATATTTGGAGATCATCCGCCTGTACCTAGGCAAATGAGGAAGGAGCAGCAAAATGAAACTGGATTTTGAGTACGGCCAAGGCCTGATGAGCGCCAACCTGCCGGACAGCACCGACATTTTCGTCCCCGGGGAGACCGTCCCCGATCCCCCCTGTCTGCCCCAGGATTGGGACAGCCTCTATAACGCCACTTTGGAGAGCATCCGAAACCCCATTGGGATGCCCGCCCTGAAGGAGCTGGCGGCCCCGGGCAAAACCGTTGTCTTTGTCATCCCCGATATTGTCAAGGGGGGCAACCAGCCCACCAGCCACCGCAGGGTGGCCATCCGGGCCTGCCTGGATGAGCTGTACGCCGCCGGGGTGGAGAAGCAGGGCATTCTGCTGCTCTTCTCCAACGGCCTACACCCCCGGGCCACCGTGCCGGAGATGAAGACCATCCTGGGGGAAGAGCTTTTCGGCGAGTTCTACTACACCGGCCAGATTACCAGCCACGACAGCGAGGACTACGACCACTTGGTGGACATCGGCTATACCGCCGCCGGGGACCACGTCATTATGAACAAGTACGTTTATGA
>JAAWGY010000049.1 GCA_022795575.1 Angelakisella sp.
CTTGAAAGCCATCAAGGCTTCCTGCGTTTTTGGGGCTTCGGCAGCTGAAAAAGCTCCTCGCCCAGCTGTATGCCGCCAATTCTGATGATTGCTATAGGCAAGGTGAAAAACGGCCTGCCCGCCTCGGCATGAGGGGGGGAGCCGGCTTCCGCCCTCGCGCCGCCCAAGCGGCGCTTTCCCCCAAGTGGGGGAAGGACCCGCCGGAGGGTGGGCGGCAGGGCGCGAAACGGCCTCCTGTACACGCGGAAGGAGAGAAGGGCGTTTTTTATAGTATATTGTGGGAAAGACAGGTGGTGAGAACAGTGAAAGAAGTGGTCGCGAAGATCCGCCAGGCGGAAGCCGGGGCGGAGGAGGCCAGGCGAGCCGCGGCCCAAAAGGCCAAGGAGACAGAGGCGGAGGCCAACGCCGCCGGCAGGGAAGCGCTGGCCAAGGCCAAGGCGGACGCAGCCCAAAGGGCGGCGGAGCTTTTGGAGGAGGCCCGGAGCCAGGCGGAGGCCCTTGTGGCGGAGGCCAGGCAGAAGGCCGCCAAGGAGGGCGAGGCCCTGGCGGCTCAGGCTGCCGCCCGGATGGACGCCGCGGCAGCACTCATCGTTGAGAGGATAGTAGGTGCCACATGATCGAGAAAATGGAACGTGTTTTCCTCTGCGGTCTGGCCCGGGACAAGGAAGCGATCCTCAGCCGCCTGATGAAGAGCGGCTGTGTCCAGCTCAGCGACCCGGCGTCGATGGACGGCTACGAGGAGATCAGGGACGAGGTGGAGCCCGGCTCCGCCGACGTCTACGAAAAGGAGCAGTCCCTTACCCGGCTGGGCCAGTGCATCCGAACGCTGGCCCCCTACGGCAAAAAGAAGGGCCTCCTTGCAAAGCGCCCGGAGGTGAGCTTCGGGGAGATTGCCCGGGAGGATACCCTAAGCGCCGCCCTGGCCGTCTGCCAGGAGGTGGAGGAGCTCCAGAAGGAGATTGGCGCCGCCAAAAGCCGCATCTCCCACGAGGAATTCCTCCAGGCATCCCTGGCCCCCTGGCGGGAGCTGGACCTGCCCCTGGAGGCGACAGCCACCGAGAGCAGCCGCGTCCTCCTTGCCGCCCTGCCGGTCAATGTCACCGACGAGGAGCTGGAGCGGCAGCAGAACGAGCAGCGGCTGGGGGCCTACGTCAAGGTGGTTTCGGAGGACAAGGACCAGCGGTACATTGCCGCGGTGGTCCACAAGAGCCATGCCGCCGCCTTCCAGGAGCTGCTGCGGCAGTCCGGGGCAAGCAGCATCGGCTTTGACAGCCTTACCGGCACCGCCGCCGAGAATATCTCCGCCAGCAAGGCCCGGGTGGCGGCGGAGGAGAAGGCCATCGACGGCCTCACCGAAAAGCTCAGGGCCTACGGGGAAAAGCTCCCCGGGCTCCAGCTGGCCTGGGACAGCACCCAGTTTGCCATCGACTGCCGCAGGGCGGAGCAGAACCTCCTTTCCACCCGGGAGACCTTTGTTACCCAGGGGTGGGTGCCCCAGCGGCAGAAGGCAGGGGTGGAAAAGGCGATGGAAAAATTCCCCTGCTGGTACGAATTCCGGGCGGCCACCGAGGAGGACGACCCCCCGGTGCTGCTGAAGAACAACGCCTTTGTGGAGCCCTTTGAGGCCGTCACCGAGATGTACGCCCTCCCGGCGCCCCACAGCATGGACCCCAACCCCTTTATGGCCCCCTTCTTCTTCGTCTTCTTCGGGATGATGCTTTCCGACGCCGGCTACGGCCTGGTGCTGGCCATCCTGGGCCTTTGGGGGGCCAAGAACCTGGACATGGGCCCCGGGGGCAAAAAGCTGCTGAAGATGCTGGGCTACTGCGGTATCTCCACCGTCTTTTGGGGCGCCCTGTACGGCAGCTGGTTTGGCGATACCATCCCCAAAGTTACCGAGGTGTTCTTCGGCAACCGGGTACAGGTGCCCATGCTGCTGGATCCCCTCACCAACCCCATGCCCATCCTCATCATGGCCTTTGTGGTGGGCTACATCCACATCCTGGTGGGCCTTGGCCTTAAGGCGTACCTGATGATCCGCCGGGGCCACTCGGTGGATGCCCTCTTTGACGTGGGCTTCTGGTACTTCGTGCTGGTGGGCCTGGTCATCTTTGCCGGCGGGCAGATGGTCATCGGCAGCGCCGTTATGGCCTCCATCGGCAAGTGGCTTGCCATCGCCGGGGCGGTGGGGCTGGTCCTTACCCAGGGCCGGGATAAGAAGAACCCCATCATGAAGCTGATGAGCGGTATTCTCAGCCTCTACGACATCACCGGCTATTTTTCGGACCTGTTGTCCTACTCCCGCATTATGGCCCTGGGCCTTGCCACCGGCGTTATCGCCCAGGTGGTGAACACCATGGGCACCCTGCCGGGGGCAAACATCATCGGGGCGGTGGTCTTTGTGGCGGTGTTCCTGCTGGGGCACGTCCTCAACCTGGCCATCAACGCCCTGGGCTCCTATGTCCACACCTCCCGTCTACAGTATGTGGAATTTTTTGGTAAGTTCTTTGAGGGCGGCGGCCAGCCCTTCCGTCCCTTGAAGCCTGCAACAAAATACGTCTATGTCAACAATCAGGAGGAATGAACCATGAAAGAATTTTTTGAAGTCTTTAACGGCAACTTTTTGGCTTACCTGGGCGTCGCCTTCGCGGTGATCTTTTCCGGCATCGGCTCCGCCAAGGGCGTCGGCCTGGTGGGCGAGGCTATGAGCGGCGTAACCGTGGAGGATCCCAACAAGTTCGGCCAGCTGCTGCTGCTCCAGGCCCTTCCCGCTACCCAGGGCATCTACGGCTTTGTGGTGGGCTTTATGGTGATGGTCACTACCGGTATGCTGGGCGGCACCGTCAACCTCTCCATGGCCACCGGCGCCTACATCTTCGCCTCCTGCTGCCCCATCGCCTTTGTGGGCATGGTCTCCGGCATCCATCAGGGCCGCGTTTCCGCCGCCGGCGTCAACATCGTTGCCAAGCGCCCGGAGGAGGTCTCCAAGGCCATGGTCCCCGCCGCGATGGTTGAGACCTACGCCATCCTTGCTCTGCTCATCTCCCTGCTGCTGGTGCTGAACATCCACTAAGCAGTTTTCGAGAATACGCAGAGAGGAGGATGCCGGACCTATGAATGATATTTCGGCGATTCTCGCCAGCATCCAGGAGGACGCCCGGCAGTACGGGGAAGCCGCTGCCGCCGCCGCCCGGGAAAAGGCGGAAGCCATTACAGAAAGCTACAGCCAGGAGGCCCAGGCGGAGACCGCCCGTGTCCTGGAGGCCGCGAAGCATCAGGCCGAGGCCGTCCGCCAGCGGGCTGTGTCCCAGTCCGGGATTGAAAGCCGCAACGCCAAGCTCCAGGTGCGCCGCCAGGCCATCGATACCGCCTTCCAGAAGGCGATGGAGCAGCTCTGCGCCATGCCCGCGGCCAAAAAGACGGCGGTATACGCCGCCATGGCGGCGCAGTCCCTTACCGGGGACGCCGCCCTGGTGCTCAACAAGGCGGATAAGGCCGCCATTGGGGCCGCGCTGCCGGCGGAGATTGAAAAGCGCTGCGCCGCGGCGGGCCGCGCCTGCAAAGTCACCCTCTCCGGGGCTACCGGCAGCTTTGCCGGCGGCTTTATCCTGGACCAGGGCAGCACCGAGACAAACTGCACCTTCGAGGTTTTGAGTACGAGCGTCAAGGAAGAACTTGAGGCCCAGGTGGACGCGGCCCTCTTTGGCTAAAGCGGGCCCGCCCGAACATCAAAAACAAGAAAAGGAGGTGCGGCTTTGAAAGCATACCGAGATACCGATTATCTCCACGCCACGGCCCGGGTGCGCGCCCTGGAAAACGGGATGGTGACTCGCCGGGACTTCCAGAAGATGATCGACGCAAAGACTGTGGAAGAGGCTTACAAGGTCCTCTCCGACGCCCCCATCTGCCACGGGGCCCCCATGCAGGACTACGAGCAGGCGCTGGAGCAGAACCTGCTGGACGCCTACCAGCTGCTGGACCGCATCGCCCCGGGCAACGGCCTGACCGAGCTGTTCCGCTACCAGTATGACGGCCACAACTTTAAGACCGCCATCAAGGCCCGGCGTGCCGCCGGGGATGTTACCGGCGTTTACTCCAACCTGGGCAACCTCCCCGCCAAGGCGGTGGCCGCCCAGGTGGAGAGCGGCAGAACCGAGGGCCTGCCCGCTCCCCTTGCCGAGGCCGCCCTGGAGGCCGCGGACACCCTGGCCAAAACCGGGGACCCCCAAGCGGTGGATATCCTGCTGGACCGGGGCATCCTTGCCGCCATGGCCCAAAAGGCGGGGGAGATCGGCAATCCCTTTTTGAACAAGTACGTGGAGGCCCAGGTGGATATCGCCAACATCCGGGCGGCGGTGCGGCTGAAGAGGATGGGCAAAAACGCCTTCTTCCTTGCCAAGGTGCTGGCCCCCGGCGGCAGGATCCCTCTTTCCGCCGTCACCGAGGCCTACACCAAGGGCTACGACGCCATTCTGGCGGTGATCTCCTCCTCCCCCTACGGCAAGTACCTGGAGCCCGCCTTTGATTCCATCCGGGCAAAGGAATCCCTTTCCCTCTTTGAAAAGCTTTGCGACAACGCCCTGGTGGCGGTGCTGGACGAGGTGCGGAGGATCCCCTTTGGCATCGAGCCCCTGATCGCCTACCTGGCCGCAAAGGAGGGGGAGACCAAGGCCGCCCGGATCGTCATGGCCTCCAAGCTGGCGGGCGTCCCCCCCCAGCAGATCACAGAAAGGCTGCGTGATACCTATGCGTAGTAAGATCGCGGTGGTGGGGGAAAAGGAAAGCGTCCTGGGCTTTAAGGCGGTGGGCTTCGAGGTCTTCGAGACCTCCGCCCCCAAGGAGTCCGAGGAGGTGGTCCATCGCCTCGCCAAGGAGGAGTACGGCATCATCTTTATCACCGAGCAGGCCCTGGCCCCCATCATCCAGGTGATGGACCGGTACAAGGACAGCAAGGTCCCCGCCATTATCCCCATCCCCGGCCGGGAGGGCACCATTGGTATGGGCATGACATCGGTGAAGAAGAGCGTGGAGCGCGCCGTGGGCGCGGACATCCTCTTCAAGGACTAAGGGGCCGTACCAAAGCAGGGTGCCGCCGTCCCCCCAAGGGCTTTGCCCCCGGCGGCCGGCACCGCTCCGCAAGAGTTTCTTTGGCCGTGCCGGACAGGTTCCGGACTGCGGTATAGTTTTGAAAAGTAGGTGAAATAATTGAGCCAAGGTAAGATCGTGAAGATCGCCGGTCCCCTTGTTGTGGCGGAAGGAATGCGCGACGCCAATATGTTCGACGTGGTACACGTGGGCGAAATGGGGCTCATCGGCGAGATCATCGAGATGCGCGGCGACAAGGCTTCCATCCAGGTCTACGAGGAGACCGCGGGCTTAAAGCCCGGTACCGAGGTGGTTTCCACCGGGGCTCCCCTTTCGGTGGAGCTGGCCCCCGGCATCTTAGAGATGATCTATGACGGCATCCAGCGCCCGCTGGAGCGCATCAAGACCATGACCGGCAGCAACATCGCCCGGGGTGTCAGCGTCACCTCGGTGGACCACGACAAAAAGTGGGATTTTGTCCCCGCCATGAAGGCAGGGGACCGGGTGGAGGCCGGCGACATCATCGGCACCGTCCAGGAAACCAGCCTCATCAGCCACAAGATCATGGTGCCCCCCGGCGTGATGGGCACCCTCAAGGAGATCAGCGGCGGCAACCACACCGTGACGGAGGTCATCGCCAAGGTGGATACCGATAACGGCACCACCGTGGACATCCAGATGCTCCAGAGGTGGCCGGTGCGCCGCCAGCGCCCCTCCCGGGAGAAGCTCTCCCCCGATATCCCCATGATTACCGGCCAGCGCGTCATCGATACCCTGTTCCCCATCGCCCGCGGCGGTACCGCCGCCGTCCCCGGCCCCTTCGGCTCCGGCAAGACGGTGGTGCAGCACCAGCTGGCCAAGTGGAGCGACGTGGACATCGTGGTCTACATCGGCTGCGGCGAGCGCGGCAACGAGATGACCGACGTGCTCCGGGAGTTCCCCGAGCTGAAGGACCCCAAGTCCGGCGAGTCCATCATGAAGCGTACCGTCCTTATCGCCAACACCTCGGATATGCCGGTGGCCGCCCGTGAGGCTTCCATCTACACCGGCATCACCATCGCCGAGTACTTCCGCGATATGGGCTACTCGGTGGCCATTATGGCCGATTCCACCAGCCGCTGGGCCGAGGCCCTCCGGGAGATGTCCGGCCGTCTGGAGGAGATGCCCGGCGAGGAGGGCTACCCCGCCTACCTCACCAGCCGTCTGGCCCAGTTCTACGAGCGGGCCGGCCGCGTCATCTGCCTGGGCAGCGACAAGCGGGAGGGCTCCCTGACCGCCATCGGCGCGGTTTCCCCCGCCGGCGGCGATAACTCCGACCCCGTTGTGCAGGCCACCCTGCGTATCGTCAAGGTCTTCTGGGGGCTGGATTCCGGCCTGGCCTACAAGCGCCACTTCCCGGCCATCAACTGGCTTACCTCCTACTCCCTCTACAACGACCAGATTGGCGCGTGGCTCAACAAGAACGTTTCCGAGGACTGGACCAAGCTGCTGGGCGACGCCATGAACCTGCTGCAGCTGGAAAGCGAGCTGGAGGAGATCGTCAAGCTGGTTGGCTACGACTCCCTTTCCGCCCCCGACCGCCTCTCCCTGGAGGCCGCCCGGTCCATCCGCGAGGACTACCTGCAGCAGAACGCCTTTGACGGCGTGGATACCTACACCAGCCTCCCCAAGCAGTACGGGATGCTGAAGATGGTGCTGCACTTCTACTACGAGGCCAAGGCCGCCCTGGAGAGCGGCGTGGCGGTGGAAAGGATCTTTGCCCTGCCGGTGCGGGATAAGATCGCCCGTATGAAGTACGTGGAGGAAAAGGATGTCCAGACCTATCTGGCCACCACCACCACCGAGCTGGAGAACAGCATGAAAGAGCTGATGAGCGGGGAGGTGTCTGCCTGATGTTAAAGGAATATCGCACCATACAGGAGGTCGCCGGCCCCCTGATGCTGGTAAAGGACGTGGAGGGCGTCGCCTACGACGAGTTAGGCGAAATCGAGCTCCCCAATGGCGAGCTCCGGCGCTGCAAGGTGCTGGAGGTCAACGGCTCCACCGTGCTGGTGCAGCTGTTTGAAAGCTCCACCGGCATCAACCTGGAGCACAGCAAGGTCCGCTTCTTCGGGCGCAGCCTGGAGCTGGGCGTCTCGGAGGATATGCTGGGCCGGGTTTTCTCCGGCATGGGCGAGCCCATCGACGGGGGCCCCAAGCTCATTGCCGATAAGCGGATGGACGTCAACGGCCTGCCCATGAACCCCGCCGCCCGGGTTTACCCGGAGGAGTTCATCCAGACCGGCGTTTCCGCCATCGACGGCCTGAACACCCTGGTCCGCGGCCAGAAGCTGCCCATCTTCTCCGGCTCCGGCCTGCCCCACGCCAAGCTGGCGGCCCAGATTGCCCGTCAGGCCAAGGTGCTGGGTACCGATTCCAAGTTTGCCGTGGTGTTCTGCGCCATCGGTATCACCTTCGAGGAATCCGACTTCTTCATCAGCGACTTTAAGCGCACCGGGGCCATCGACCGGGCCGTCCTCTTCATCAACCTGGCCAACGACCCGGCCATCGAGCGTATTTCCACCCCCAAAATGGCGCTGACCGCCGCCGAGTACCTGGCCTTTGAGAAGGGGATGCACGTCCTTTGCATCCTCACCGACATCACCAACTACGCCGAGGCCCTCCGTGAGGTATCCGCCGCCCGTAAGGAGGTCCCCGGGCGCCGCGGCTACCCCGGCTACCTCTATACCGACCTGGCCCAGATGTATGAACGCGCCGGCCGCCGTGAGGACAGCGAGGGTTCCATTACCATGATTCCCATCCTGTCCATGCCCGAGGATGACAAGACCCACCCCATCCCCGACCTCACCGGCTACATCACCGAGGGACAGATCATCCTTTCCCGCGAGCTGTACCGCAAGGGCGTCACCCCGCCCATCGACGTGCTGCCCTCCCTGTCCCGTCTGAAGGACAAGGGCATCGGCGTCGGCAAGACCCGGGAGGACCACGCCAGCACCATGAACCAGCTGTTTGCCGCCTATTCCCGGGGCAAGGACGCCAAGGAGCTGATGACCATCCTGGGCGAGGCCGCCCTCTCCGATACCGATAAGCTCTATGCCAAGTTCGCCGACGAGTTCGAGAGGCGCTACGTCTCCCAGGGCTACGAGACCGACCGGGGCATCGAGGAAACGCTGAACATCGGCTGGGACCTCCTCTCCATCCTCCCCACCACCGAGCTCAAGCGGATCAAGCCGGAGATGATCGAAAAGTACCTGCCCAAGAAGGAGCAGTAAGGAGGCCCGCCAATGGCAGTCATGCAGGTAAACCCCACCCGTATGGAGCTGAGCCGCCTGAAAAACCGGCTCAAAACCTCCATGCGCGGCCACAGCCTTCTCAAAAACAAGCGGGATGACCTGATGAAGAAATTCCTGGAGCAGGTACGCCGGAACAAGGAGCTGCGGGAGCAGGTGGAGCAGATGATCATGGGCGTCTACGACGGCTTTGCCATCGCCGGCGCCGTGATGAGCCCCAATATGCTGGAGGAAGCCCTGATGCTCCCCAAGGAGCAGGTGGAGCTGGATATCACCAGCCAGAACGTGATGAGCGTCGACGTGCCGGTGTTCCACTTCAGCCGCTCCGCCGATGAGGAGGAGGACATCTCCCCCTACGGCTTCACCTACACCTCCGGCGAGCTGGACGACTCGGTGGCGGCCCTGAAAAAGGTGCTGCCCCTGATGCTGGAGCTTGCACAGATGGAGAAAAGCGCGCAGCTGCTGGCGGAGGAGATCGAAAAGACCCGCCGCCGGGTAAACGCCCTGGAATATGTTCAGATCCCTTCCCTCCAGGAGACCATCAAGAGCATCGCCATGAAGCTGGACGAGAACGAGCGCGGAAACCTCGCCCGTTTGATGAAGATCAAGGACATGATGGTGCAGCAGTCGAGAGAGGCCATGGGCCAGTAAGCAAATACCCACTGACCATACCCGTCACAAAAGCCCGCCCCGCCGGTAAAGGCAGGGCGGGCTTTGCTGTGTCCGGGACGCTCTACACGCTGTACGAATGTTTACATTCCGGCCATTGAATTTTTGCCGCCGTTGTGGTATCATAGTAACCGGATACCGCTGGTTTTTTCCGGGAATACAGCAGCGGGCAGGAAAGGAAGCCAAGGATGAAGCATTTTGTGATATACGCCCTTGCGGCGGTGATGATCTTCACCATGCTGGGCCGGTTTGCTGCGGTGGAGACCGTCTCCGCCGCGGAGCCGGCGGTGGCGCCGGTGCTGCGGATGGCCAAGGCGGCCCCTGCCGCGCTGCAGGAGAACGCCGTCCCCGAGGAGGAGGTCATCCAGGCCGGGCTGCTCCAAGCCAACATGAGCAGCATGGACGATATGTACTTTAAGAACGCCCTGCTGGAGGAGCTGGGGGAGGGCTTTTCGGTCCACGCCCTCTCCACCGCGGCCACCGGCGGCGACCAGGCCGCCATGTTCCGCAAGATGGTGGAAAGGGGCTACCGGCTGATTGTGGTGGAGCTCTTCGACACCGATATGGCCGACGAGTACATCCGCCTGGCCAAGGAAAACGACATCATCCTCATCTTTATCGGCGAGGAGCCCACCCCCCAGCAGATGGCGGAAATGGACAACCTCTATTATGTAGGCTTTTCCACCGGCAACGTCATGCGGGAGCTGGCCGACGCCATCATCCTGGGCTGGAAGAACAACCAGCGCGCCCTGGAGATCAAGGACGACGACCGGCTGGTCTTTGGCGTCTTTACCAAGGACGATTACGAGGAGAACGGCAGCGCCGAGGCGCTGACCCGGTACCTGTCCAACGCCGGCATCGAGGCGGAGATGGGCAAAAACGCCGTCACCCAGGCCTTTGAGTTTAACTGGAAGAAGGAGATTGACAACATCTTCTACGCCGGCGGGGAAATCATCATCTGCGACAGCAGCAGCTACGCCCGGCAGATCTCCGAGTACCTCCACGACGAGGAGGAGTACCCCAAGGAGAAGTACGAGCGGATCCAGAACACCGGCATCTTCCTTACCGTGGCCGACGCCACCGCCCAGGAGATGGTGAAGGAGGGCACCGCCATGTTTGCCACCGGCATCAACGGCGGGGATACCGGCACCGCCGTTGCCAAGCTGGCCAAGGCGCTGCTGGCGGGGGAAACCCCCACCGCCGAGAACGTAGGCATCGCCCCGGACCAGAACCGGCACATCTACATCACCAACCGCACCGTCCTTTCCACGGTGCTCACCACCCAGGTGGGCGGCGACGAGGACGAGGAATAACGGCAGGCGGCAGGGACAGCGCCCGGCGCTGCCGGGAAGGGACGGCCCCGGCCCCAAGCGCCCCGCCCCCGGGGCAAAGCAGGGCAACGGCATCCTTTGGGGAGCAGGGGAGACGCCCCCACCGGCAGAAAGCCAGGGCAACCATCCAAGCACGCCCCGGCCCCCGGCCCGGGTAGGGAAAACAAAACGAAAAGCAGCCGCTTGTTTAAGCGACTGCTTTTTGCTCATGGGGCGCCTTGGGCCTACAGGCGGCTGCCGCACTGGTTGCAGTAGGCGCTGCCCGGGGGGTTCACCGCCCCGCACCGGGGGCAGGCCCCAACGCTGCCGCTGTCCCGGCGCGGGGTGAGGGCGGAGGCGGGGAGGGTGGCCAGCCGGCCCTTTTCGGCGGCCCTGCCGGCCTCTGGGTCCACATCGTAGAGGCAGGCGCAGCCGGGGCAGGTGGCGATGTACCGGACGTTCCAGCGGAACACCGGCAGGAAGAACAGATGAAGGAAGCTGTAGCATTTGCAGAGGCTGAAGGAGCAGCTGCGGCCGCATTTGGGGCAGACCGCCCCCACGGTGCCCAGCTGCTGTATTTTGGCGTCGGTGCCCATAATCAAGAACATGGCGGGGCCCTCCTTTTCACAGGCTTGGGGAATGAATACCCCAAGTATATCATAAGGATGGAGAAAACGCCAGATGTTTTGGGCAGGGCAGCTATTGACCAAACCGGCAGAAACCGTTACAATAAACACTGGTGTATTTTTGCATAGAATAAGAACCTGTATTCATAACCGTCTGACGCCGTCAGGCCAGGTCTTTTCCCGCCCTGCAGCGTTACTGCGCCCGCAGGCGCGTCCAGGCGCAACCGCCGCAGGCGGCTCTTAGCGCCTGGAAAAAACCTTGCAATACACCAAGTATTACTGCGGTTTT